>JAHDHW010000067.1:0-23673 GCA_020631105.1 Saprospiraceae bacterium
TTTTTCATTTAAGGAATTGGCTTACCACATTGGATGAGCAGGTTTATTATTTAAAATAGATTCAATTTTGTCATCTATTTCTTTTGTAATCAAGGGGATAACTTCGATGGATTCCAAAGTTTCTTTAAGGTGTTTTGTTTTGGATGCACCTAAGATTACCGTACTTACTCTCGGGTTTTTAGCGCACCATGCTACTGCCAACTTAGCAAGGCTGGTACCTAGAGCTTCTGCTAATTCATTCAAGGCTCTTGTTTTTTCGAGTCGTTCAGGAGTAAGTGCTCTTTCTTTTAGCCAATCCATTCCTTTCATGCTCATACGAGTCCCTTTAGGAAAGGCTTTTAAATATTTATCTGTTAGGACACCAGAAGCAAGAGGAGACCAAATAGTCGTTCCTAAACCAACATTTTTGTAAATCTGATTATAGTTAACTTCTACTTTTTGGCGATGAAACATATTATACTGTGGTTGTTCCATTGTTGGGCCGATGAGTCTTAATTCCCGAGCCACCATATTAGCCTCCATGATTTCCTGGGCTGACCACTCAGAGGTCCCCCAATACATGATTTTCCCTTGCTGAATAAGATGATTCATTGCCCAAACGGTTTCTGCAATAGGTGTAGTTTTATCGGGGCGATGGCAAAAGAAAAGGTCAAGATATTCTACCTGTAATCGCTTTAGTGCCGCATGACAAGCTTCAAAAATATGCTTACGGCTCAATCCTGTTTGGTTTGGTTTTGTTCCACCATCCCCGAAATAAACTTTAGAGGATACGATGTATGAGGTTCGGTCCCATTTCTTTTTCTTAAGGATCTTACCCATTACTATTTCTGATTTTCCTTTGGCATAACCTTCAGCATTATCAAAGAAGTTAACACCTTTATCATAGGCTAAATCCATTAATCTTTCGGCAGTAGCATCCGAGATTTGGTTTCCGAAAGTAAGCCACGAACCCAATGAAAGTACGCTGACTTGTAAGCCTGATTTTCCTAGATTTCTATATTCCATAGTTCTTATTTTTTTCGAAAGGTAATAAACAATTAGAACGATTAATAATCGTATTGGTTTACTCTTACCCATCTTTTGGCTTTGCGGTTTTTTACCGCAGAATGAACCGACTGCATAAACTTTTTAGTGGATAAACTGTTCCTGCGCAGATAAAATAAGGTGATCTGTATTCCTTGGTACCATATTTGCAGAATCATATTAAATAAAATGATATTTTATAAATCCAAAGGACGACAAGTAGTTAAGATGAAATGGCAAGCACAAACCTATCGAACTATAAGTCACTGATTCACACAATTTTACCCATGGGAAAAAAATTAACTCTTTTATTGCTAGCGCTCTTCTGCTGCTTTGCTTCTGTGATGGCAAATGAGCAGTCTCTAAACGAGCTGAAAGACAAGGCTAGCCAATCTACCGGACAAATTAAAATTGATGCACTAAACGAATTATCGGGCATGCTTCAGGCAACCGAGCCGCAAGAAGCATACAAGTATGCCGTTGAAGCCTATGATCTTGCAGGGCAAAAAAGTTATAATGTTGGCTTAGCACAAGCTGCAGATAATCTTGGTTTGGCTATGCTACAAAGATACGACTACGAAAATGCGATGAAGTATTTCGTTGAAAGCCTGAGTATCCGAAACGAAAGTAAAGATCAGGCGGGTATTGCAACTTCTAAAAATTACATTGGACGAGTTTTCTATATGCAGGAAGACATGACTAGTGCTATGAATAATTTGCAGGAAGCATTAGACATGCGTACTGAATTAAAAGATATAGAAGGTGCAGCGCAGTCATATGAATACTTAGGAGATGTATTCCTTTTCAAAAAGACATATGGAGCTGCACGTCAGCATTTCGAACAAGCGATGCAACTTCGAATTGAGACGGAGCAATTGCCTGAAGCAGCAAGACTTGCCAGCCAATTGGGTAAAGTAGCGAGTGAGATGGGAGACTCTGATGGCGCTTTGGCGTATTATAATCAATCGCTTGATTTGAATAGCACGCTGCAAGACGTTGAAAAAATCGGAGCTGATTATAATAACATTGCTTTAGTTTTTTACAATCAGGCTCAAACCAGAAGTTTTGAAAAAGAAGAACTATTAGAAGAAGCTTTAGATGCGAATGAATCTGCTTTTCAAATTCGTTCAGGCTTAGATGACAAATTAGCATTAGCTGAAAGCTTACAGAACTTTGGATCTATTTACACTGGACTGGGTGAAAAATCAGAGGCCGAAGAAGCCCTAGAAAAAAGTGCAGCACTTTTGAAAGAAATCGGAGCAGAGCCAGGTGTACAGTTTATCTATGAGAATATAAGTAAAGCTTATGAAGGCTTAGGAGACTATAAAAAAGCTTACCGTTACCAATTAGCTTACGCAAAAAGTAAAGAAGTACTTTTCAATAAAGAGAAGTCAACGGCATTATTAGAGTTGACGACCAAGTACGATTCACAATTTGCCGCTGCAGAGCAAAAGCAGAAAATCGCGGGTTTAGAAAAAGAGCAAGCTTTTAACAACAAAATCAGATGGTTCCTAATGGCTTTAGTTGGCCTAGGACTATTATTGATTGGTGTATTATATAATAGCTACCGATTGAAGAAAAAAGATAATAATCTGCTTCGAGCTAAAAACGAAGAGATTGAGCGACAAAAATCGGAGATCAATACCAAGAATGAAGAACTCAATGAGAAGAACGCTAGTCTTGATGTATTGAATACAAAGCTAGTTACTGAAATGGCAGAGCGGGAATCAATCGAACAATCTTCGTTTGCAAGAGATCGCTTCCTGGCTACCATGAGTCACGAGATGCGTACACCGATGAATATTATCATTGGATTGACGCATTTACTCCTGTCCGAAAATCCAAGAGAAGACCAAATTGAACACTTAAGAACTTTACAGTTCTCTGCAAATAATCTAGTTGTATTTATTAATGATGTACTTGATTTCTCTAAGATTGAAGCGGGTAAACTAACGCTTGAAAGCCGAGCATTCAAACCTAAAGATTTGATCACAGAAGTTGAAAAACGTTTCGAGCTACCATCTCGAGACAAAGGCTTATTGCTTTCTTGTACAATAGATAAGACCGTCCCTGAGGTATTATTAGGAGACTCCGCACGTCTTAATCAAATCATGACTAATCTGGTAAGTAACGCAATTAAATATACCTCTAAAGGAAAGGTTGACGTAAACGTCAAGCTACATGAATTAAATAAAAAAGAGGCCGTCCTAAAACTGATCGTAGAAGATACCGGGCAAGGTATAGACCCGGCGAAATTAGAAGAAATGTTCCGTAAGTTTTCTAGTCAATCCAATGAAGAGCTATTCGAAGGATACGCTTCATCCGGACTGGGACTTGCGATTACCAAGCGTTTGGTAGATTTACAAAATGGTAATATTGAGGTAGAAAGCGTTCCTGATCGTGGAACGGTATTTACGATTTTATTACCATTCCGTACAGTAGATCGCAACACGAAAGTTGAAGAGAAGAATGACGGACCAAAGGATTACAGTCATCTTGCAGAAAACAAAGTACTACTAGTTGAAGATAATAAAATCAACCAGCTGGTGGTTGCCAAAATGCTCCGAAAACTTGGAATGGACGTCGTGACTGCTGATGATGGATTGCTTGCATTAGATGCTTATACTAATCAATATTTTGACTTAGTATTGATGGATATCCAAATGCCTAATATGGATGGATACCGTACTACTGCAGAAATTCGTAAATCAACCGACCCAAGAAAGCGTGATGTACCGATTATTGCATTAACTGCATCTGCTTTCCTTACTGAAAAAGAAAAGGCTAAACTTTTCGGGATGAATGACCACGTTGGAAAACCATTCGGTCCCGATGACTTATTAGAGAAAATTAGTAACTGCCTTGCAGTGTACAAAACATAATATGATGAAAACAATTTGTAAAAAGCTCTCGGTTTACCGAGGGCTTTTTCATTTTAAGCGAACCTCTAATTCAACGGGCTGATGATCACTATAGGCAAATTGCATATCAATACCTTTTACTTTCAGAATTTCAATATTTGGCGAAAGCAAGTAAAAATCAATTAAGGCAGTAAAGGTCTCTTCTGCTTTGTATGGATCACGATTACTACGATTTGTAGGCGTTGAACCATCATAAGCCCATTGCCAGCCGGAAGGGAACTGATCCGCAGGGATGGTAGTATTCGCTGTACCTTTTAAATTGATTTTCTTGAAATGATCTCTTGTTATGCCTGGAGGGCATTGGTTCCAATCGCCTCCTGCTATTACATAATTGCCTTTTTCGTATTCCGGGACGATTAGGTTTTTTAGAAATTCTAGCTGCTGCATTTTTTGTGCACCATCTCTTTCATAAGCAGTATTATGGACATTTACGACCACAAGTTCTTTTCCTCCAAATGGAAAACGAGACACTTGTAGGCAGCGGTCAAGCATAAAAGGTTTATTGGGCCAGCTGAACTCACCCGGAAGCTGATATCGGGTAACTTCCGTTGGTTGATATTTGCTATAGGTCGCAAGTCCGCTAAAGCATTTTCCGTAAGCATTCCAGGGCTGTAAGGCCGGAGCGGGTACTCTTTGTACATCAAAATTAGTGGCCTTGCTTGCAGAAAAACTGGGAAGTTGTTTTTTGACTGCTTCAAACTGATTAGTGTAATAGCTTCGTTTGGATTCGAAGTCTACTTCTTGTAAAAGATAGAAATCAAAGGGTTTTGCAGACAAGTAATCCTGTACACCTTTAAGGTACTTTTGAGTCAGGTTTTCGGGAGGGAAGACCATATCATCACCAGCCATCCAAAAACCGGAGCCATGATAAAAGAAATCTGCTTCTGCACCCAAGCCGCAGTAACCAATATTCCAGATCGTAAAATTAAGTGTTGAATCTTCCAGGGTTTTTAATGGCGATTCCTGATCTGTTTTTAGAGGGATAATGGCTTCCGGCTGATAATCCGTAATACCTCCGTGTAACAATACACCAAAGAAATAAAGGAAGAATAATAGAAGCCCCCAGGCTAATACTTTAAAGGCTCTTTTCACAATTTATGGTTTTATTTAAGTTAGAATATTTGGCTTTTACTTTTTTAAACAACTTCTTTATATGCCTAAGACATCTTTCATGGAGAACACACCTTCTTTGCCGACGATCCATTCTGCCGCCTGAATAGCACCTCTGGCAAATCCTTCACGACTGTGAGCGGTATGTTTAATCTCAATGCTATCAATCTCCGAATCATAATGAATGCTATGCGTGCCTGGTACCGCATCAATTCGTTTACTGATGATCTTTACTTGCTCGTCCGAAGGCGTAACTTTTGACGATGATGTGTCGGCCTGATTTTCATTGATCCATGAATTTTTGCGAAGGACATTTCGGATAAGCCCTTCAGCCAAAGTAATTGCTGTTCCGCTTGGCGCATCAAGCTTCTGAGTATGATGAATCTCTTCCATGCTAACCTGATATTGCCCTTGCTCATTCATCATCTTTGCCAATATCCGATTCAGTTCGAAGAATAGATTTACCCCAATACTAAAATTGGAAGCATAAAGAAAAGCACCCTTTTCTTGTTTGCAAAGTGCTTCCAAGGCTGGTTTATCTTCTAACCAGCCAGTAGTACCACTTACGACAGGAACACCTGCTTGAATGCAGGCGCTCAAATTATTAAAAGCTACTTCCGGTCGAGAAAACTCAATCGCAACATCAGCTTGCTGAAGATTCGCTTTGTTGAAGTCATCCGCATTATCTTTATCAATTTTTAGGACGACTTCATGCCCCATATTCGTCGCTAGCGCATCAATCATTTTACCCATCTTCCCATAGCCAATTATTGCAATCTTCATTTTCTACTTTTCAGTTCTTTGTTAGTACGTTTTGATAATAATATTGCCGAATCTTATTGAGTGCTATTCTTCATTCAGCATAATAGCGTCAATCTGTTTGTCTCTGATCATTTTGTTAAACTTCGGAAGCTCCTGATCAATTACAGACTGATAAATTTTGAGCTGTGCATCAATTTTGGAGATTAGCTCATCCCGAACTGCAATTGCCTGATCTGTAGGAGGGTAGTCTCCATTTCGAGTCATAGAGTTGAGAGAAGCTAATTTATTAGTCAATCGAATAGGGAAATTCAATGGATCCTGTCCACTTCGATTCTTCGTTTGATAAAGGGTTTTTTCAACACTGGTTAAGGTTGAATCAATTGCCGTAGCTGCATCCCTTAAATCTTGATATTGGTCTTCTTTAGGTAAGCGACCAATGTAGGTATCCATTTGTTTGCGGACATCACGGATATTAATAATTGCGGTATGTGATTCCGTTAATTTATCTCCGATTGATTTAATAAAATCGAATTGCTTTTTGAACTCTGCATCTGAGGTACTTGTGCGTGGATCTTTGGCAATCGTAAAAGCTTGTTCCAGTACCTGATCACCTACACTCAATTGAACTTTATAATTGCCGGGTACAGCTTTGGGGCCAGCCAAGGAAGCCCACCAGAGAATCATTCCTTCAAACTTTTTTGCGTCTTCGTAACTCATGTTCCAGGTGAATGTATTTCCTCCTGCTTTTGGCTCCAGTTTTTCATTTTTCTCCTGATAGTTATCGGGATTTGCTTTGGTCGAATAAGCTTTGATCAGACTACCGTCCGCTTCGAGGAAGCTTAATTTTACTTCGCTGGTATCCGGCAATTCTTTTAGATAATAATGTAAGGTTACCCCTCCAGGGTGATTCATACCTGCACCTTTTACTTTTTTAAATTGGAAACCAGGTGTCCTGTAGGAAACTTGTGGTTTGAACAAATAAACATCCTTTCCTTTTGCATCATCCATTTGGTGAAATACTGTCAGGTCATCAATCATCCAGATAGAGCGACCTTGAGTTGCGGCAACTAAGCTGTTTTGTTTGACGGTCATATCGGTGATAGGTACAATTGGAAGGTTCATTTGTAAAGGCTGCCATTGAACCCCGTCATTAAACGAAATGTATGCACCTGATTCTGTACCTGCGTAGAGGATACCCGGTTTGACTGGATCAGCGCGAACTACCCGCGTAAAATGTTCGTCATCAATGCCATTGACAATTTTAGTCCAGGTCTTACCGTAGTCTTTTGTTTTATAAAGGTAAGGACGGAAATCTCCAGACTTATACATTGTACAGGCAAGGTAGGCGCCACCATCATTATGAGGATCTGCTTCAATACTATTGATCATAATCCATTCAGGCATTCCTTTTGGGGTAACGTTTTCCCAGTTTTTGCCTCCATCTCTAGTTAGGTGCACTAAGCCATCATCAGAACCAACCCATAGTAAGTCTTTAACCCTTGGGGATTCGACTGCTGCAAAAATGGTACAGTAATACTCAACCGAGGTATTATCCTTGGTAATTGGACCACCGGATGGCCCTAGTTTTGTAGAATCATTTCTGGTAAGATCAGGACTAATAATATCCCAGCTCTGACCTTCATCAGTAGATACGTGTAAATGATTACTGGCAGTGTATAGTTTATTAGGATCGTGAGGGGAGAAGAAGATTGGAAAGTTCCATTGGAAACGATACTTAAACCCTTCCGCTCCATGTCCCATTGGATTATCTGGCCAAACACTTACTACTCTTGTAAAGCCAGTTTTATGATCTTTTCTTTCAAGCAGACCATCATAACAACCTCCATACACAACATCATTGTCTTCCGGATCGACTGCAATGTGTCCGCATTCGCAACCAGCAGTTGATTCCCAATCGTCTTCACCAATTGATCCGCCATTGCTTCGGCTATTGATTCGAAGTGTGCTGTTATCTTGTTGTGCGACGTAAATTCGGAATGGGAAATGATTATCAGTTGTTACCCGATAGAATTGTGCCGTCGGTTGATTATGATAAGTACTCCAGGTGGCTCCATTATCGTAGGTTACCTGAGCACCTCCATCATCAGCCACAATGATTCGATTAGCGTTTTCTGGTGCTATCCAAAGATCGTGATGATCTCCATGTGGTGTGCTCAAAGACTTAAACGTTTTACCGCCGTCCGCTGATTTATGGTATCGTACATTCATAACATAAACCACATCAACATCCTGAGGGTCAGCATATATACGTGTGTAGTACCAGGCTCTTTGGCGTAGCTTTCTTTCACTATTTACTTTAGCCCAGGTTTTTCCAGCATCGTCGGAGCGAAAAACACCACCTTCATTCGATTCAATAATTGCCCAAACCCGGTCTGAGTTTACCGGAGAAACGGTTATACCTGAGATGCCACGTAAGCCTTCTGGTAATCCTTTGTTGTAAGTGATATCTGTCCAGGTAGCTCCACTATCTGTACTCTTATATATTTTTGAACCTTCACCACCGCTAGATAAATCGTAAGGTGTTCTTTTGATTCTCCAGGTCGTTGCATAAAGGATTCTTGGATTATTAGGATCCATACAAAGATCAACTGCACCTACTTCGTTGTTTTCGAAAAGGATACGATTCCAGGTTTTACCACCATCCGTCGTTTTATAAATACCTCTTTCCTCATTGGCTTTGTAAAGGTTACCCATTGCAGCTACATAAGCGATATTATGGTCTTTTGGATGGATGCGAATTCGGGCGATGTGCCTGGAATCCGGTAATCCCATTTGTTCCCATGATTTTCCGGCATCTACCGTTTTCCAAATCCCATAACCAGAAGAGACATTCCCCCTTACGGTTACTTCACCACCACCAACATATATTACATTAGGATCGGATTCTGCCACGGCAATAGCTCCGACGGAACCTCCAAAATAGCCATCGGAAATATTCTCCCATGCACGACCGCCGTCCGTCGTTTTCCAAACTCCACCTCCGGTGGCACCAAAGTAATAAAGATTCGGTTTGCCCGGAACGCCAGTTACAGCACAAGAGCGTCCACCTCTAAAAGGACCGATGCTCCTCCATTGAACACCATCAAATAAAGCATTATCATAGTTTTTTACTGGAGTAGTAGCAGCAATACTGCTTGCTTTGCTTTTCCTTGATTTCTTTTGTGCATTGGAAGGAAAAGCACAAAGCAGGAGTAAACAAGTGGATAAAAGTAAGGGGAGAAGGGTGGAGTTGTTTTTAGAATAGTTCATTTTTCTCTTTTGTAGGGTTTGTTCAATTGATAACAAACGCAAGATAGTGAACAGCATCTAAAATTTTTAGGAAAATAGGACTTCCTAAAAAATAGAAAGCCGTATTACCATTTAATGACAATACGACTACTACAACAAATTATAATCCCATGAACATATATTCTTTGAACATCAGATTTAGGGGAATCGATGTTCGCTGCATCTTTCGATGCTATATCTTTTGTCTGAGATTAAAAGAATTTAGTGAGGAGTTGCAAGATTCGTGTTTGCAAATCTTGCAGCTCACTAAATAACAAATTATAATCCCATGAACATATCCGAATGAATGAAGTCAAACTTTTTTTGACTTTTACCGCACTTGTCTATCAATCACAATACAATAATAAGACAGTTCTCTGTCTAGAAAAAATACAAATGAGGTTCAAAGTGAAATAAATATAAAATATATAATAAATATATAATTGTATAAAACATTATATTTGAAGCATATTTAATTTTAAATTAAGCAATTGACGGTTTAAAATGTTCTTTTTATCTAGTGAAAAGTGGCAATTTAAATTTAAAAAATGCGGTAAAAAATTAAATACATTTGCAATTAGATATATAAAAAACACTTTTTAAATGCGGAATCTGCCTTCTTCAAGGATAAATATACCAGTCTTTATACATCAGCAAACGATAGAAGCTTCGATTAACAAGTATTTACCTGAGGTATTATACGAAGATAATGAAGCCAGTGATGATGGTCTGTTGCTAATTGCAAAGAAAACAGGTGATTTAGAGATTCAAATTAGCAATGATGTAATTCACTCTAAGCTGCCCTTTAATGTTTGGGTAAAGAAAGATACCCTGCTTTCAGATATTGAGTTAGAGGCCTCTTTGGTCATTGACTTAAAGACAAACTATAGTTTTCCTCGTTTTGACCAACTGCAAACGTCTACAGAACTTGAGCATTACGAATGGGTGGAAGCACCTAAGGCTAAAGTTGCCGGAATGAACCTTTCTGTCAAAAGTATTACGGACTTTATCATCAAGAAGAGTAGAGATAAGTTAACGGATCAAATTGATCACTTATTAAATGAGCAATTTCAAATCCGAACACTTATCGCTCAAGCCTGGGCATATGCGGAACAGCCATTCCCACTTTATCCACCCTTAGATATTTGGTTGATAATTCAACCTCAACAAGCTGGCCTTTTGCCTTTTGAGGTATTAGATGGATATATCCGTTCTCAATTGATGCTGGATACGACTATTCAGGTTATTGCTGGCGCTAAGCCGGTTGTTTCAGATTTTGTCGCGGAACCCAAATTAGTAGAACTCAAGACCAATGATGATAAAATCTCCTTATGTATACAAGGAGTAATTCCGATCAGTACCTTAGAAAAAGCGGCCAAGCTTCAATTGATTGGTCATTCTTTTAGTTTTGCAGGTTATGATGTAAGCGTTACAAATATCAATCTTGGTGGAGATGATCAAAAGATAATGGTTCAATTGGACCTGGAAGGATCTTATTCGGGATGGGCCCGACTAACAGGTAAACCTAAATTTGACGCTATTAAGCAAGTGCTTTCCTTTGAGGACCTCGAGTATGAACTGGATGGTAATAACCCTTTAATCAGCGGGCTCGGCTGGTTATTCAGGAGAACCTTTGAACGAAAACTAAAGGAGGCACTAAGCATCAAATTGGATCAACCCATGCAAACTTTGAGAAAAACGGCGCAGCAACAGTTGGATGACTTAAGTTTCCACCCAAGCATAAAATTACAAGGGAATATTCAGCGTATTTCCATTTTGTCAGCAAGCTATAAAGCGCAGGAAATTCATCTTGAAATGGAGGCCAAAGGAAAGCTCCGTATTGTGGATCAGCGATCGAAGCTAGCCTGAAAGGCGTAGCAAGGATCAGCGAATAAAAATTATCTTTGCGCAAAATATCCAAGTATGAAATATGCCATAGCCGCTGGTCATAATGCCACAGCAGATACTGCCGAAGCCATCCTTCTTGCCGGTGGTAATGCGGTTGATGCAGCGATAGCGGCTTATTTGACAGCCTTTGTCGCTGAGCCGTGTATGGCCTCCGGAGGAGGAGGAGCTTTTGCGAATATTCGATCTGCGGATGGAAAGATGTGGCTGGTTGATTTTTTCTGTCAAACGCCAAAAGTGAAAAAGCCGGTTGCAGCATTAGAATTTGAGCCGATCGAAGTGGATTTTGGTACTGCAAAGGAGGTTTTCTACACCGGTAAAGGAAGCGTCGGAGTGCCAGGCAGCTTTGCTGGTCTCTTTGCAATGCACGAAAGATTTGGGACAATTCCAATGAAAGAACTGGTGCAATTACCTATTCAATATGCGAAGGAAGGTGCGTTAATTGATGATTTTCAATCAGAGGATCTTGAACTGTTGAAAGCAATCCTGGCCGTTGAAGAAACAGGTAGACGCTTGTTTTATAAAAACGAAAAAGTGCGGACGAAAGGAGATTATATCAGAATGCCGGATTTCGCTAATTTTCTGGAAACCATTGCGCTGGAAGGGGTAGATCTTTTTTATAAAGGAGAGATCGCTCAGGTGATTACAAAAAGTCAGGAGCAAGGCGGTTATTTAACCATGGCTGACTTTGAGGACTATGAAGTAGAATTCAGAAGGCCATTAAGTTTTAGCTATCGTGGCAAAAAGATATTTACGAATCCCTTGCCAAGCATCGGAGGTTCTCTATTAGCGCATTATTTAACGGAACTCGAGTCTTTTAAGTTTTCGGAGCGGGCTTTTTCTAATGAACACCTGAAAAAACTATTCACTGCTTTTCAGAATTGTGAATCCATCAATCGCAGACCAGCTGCTTTGGCGAAGAGCCTGGAGCAAATCTTGAGTCCGAACAAAAAACATGGAAGTACCACGCATTTTAATATCGTTGATCAATTTGGCAATGCGGTAAGCTTAACGGCAACCGTGGGAGAGGGCTCTGGTATTTTTATTCCGGGTACAGATATTCAGTTGAATAATATGCTGGGTGAAGGAGCCTTAATGCCCGATGGCTTTCATTCCTGGGATACCGATGTACGATTGTCCAGTATGATGGCTCCGACCCTGATGACAGATATGGAAGGACAGCTTGAGCTGGTTACCGGAACGGGTGGAGCGGGAAGAATTCCAGCAGCGATCACGCAGGTTATTCATTATTTGCTGGATTACGAAATTCCATTAGAAAAGGCGGTGAATGCACCAAGGGTTTATTTAGGTGAGCAAACTTTTAATGTAGAGCCCGGATTCGAAGCAGAAGACTTAAGTGGCCTCGATGAGGTTCAGCTCAAAAACTGGAATGATCAATCTTTGTTTTTTGGAGGGGTACATTCTATTGAGGTTAAAGCGGATCATTTTAATGCCAGCGGAGATCTTCGACGAGATGGGGTAGTGCGACGAAACTAAAAATGCTTCGATTTTGCTCAATCATAAAAATTTAAACATAATCTGAGTTAATTATCATATTGGATATTCAATACTGAACGATTACCTTTGACCCTATATGAAAGGAATTGCACATTATTTTTGGTGGACCATATTAATCACAGCACTCATTATTGAGCTTGGGATGCAGACTTTTTGGTTAAACCGATTTGGATATTTTGTAAGTCCGATTGTATCCATAGCGGCCGGCTTATTAATCGGGGTATCGGCACTGATCCTGGCAGATCGGGATGATGGAGGTAAGCGAGTGACAGATGCTCAGCGAATTAATGTGCCACTTTGGAGGTATGCAGTATCTGGCCTTGTTTTTCTGATCGCAGCTATATATTGTGGGACTTTATTGTCCAATATCATGCAGGAGTTTCCGGTTAATGCAAGCGCATCCGATATTATTCCCTCTCTGGAAATGTATGTAAAACGCTTGCTCGCGGGAGAGACAGTTTATAAACCTTTGCCATTTGATGGTTATGAAGTAGATCCTACCTATTATCCTTTACTTTGGGGACCTTATATCTTCTCGGAAGTTTTACAGATTGATTATAGATGGACGGCGTATACTGTGTTTTTGTTAGCAGTATTTTGGTATCAGTACCGATTGGTTCGGCAGGATGTTAGTTTGGTGGAGTTGATCATAAAGATGTTGGTGCCTTTCGTTTGGATATACCTCATAGCGTATAATGTGCCAGGTACTTACGGCATGGCGGTCGAGTTACTTCCGATAGGCTTTTATTTATTCCTGGGGCTAAGCGTCTTTAATAAACGTCCCTGGATAATGGCGCTGGGTATTCTCTTGTGCCTGCTGTCGCGTTATGCCTTTACCTTTTGGTTGCCGATGTATATGCTCATCCTTTGGTTTGAACGTGGCTTCAAAACGGTCTTTCAGACCTCCTTGTACGTGCTCCTTGGCGTTACTTTACTTTATATCATTCCATTCCTTTCAAAGGATTGGACGATTATCACTAAGGGGCTGGAATATTATGAAAAAACGGCGGTTGGTCAATGGCAAACTCAACCTTGGCAGGCGCCGGATTCAGCACCTCACCACCTGGCCAATGGCCTGAGCATGGCGATGTATTTTTATAGCTATGAGGAATATACGGTGGAAGATCGATTGACTTATAATCGTAAGATTCACATGGCACTTTGTGCAGCTGTCGCTTTATTTATACTCTTTGGTTATTTCTTCTTTCGAAAACGTGGGATGGATACCCAGTTTTATCTATTGGCAGCGCTGAAGATTTATTTGGTGATCTTCTATGGCTTCTTTTATGTGCCTTTTAGTTACTTATTTCAGTTGCCCCTGTTTATGTCATTGCCTCTGTTGTACAGGCTTCGGTTTAGAAAAAAACAACTGGCAACTTCCTAGGGGATTTTTGAGATGGTTCCAGTTAATTCTTCACTTCCATTCAAAATACGATAAGTATATATTCCTACAGGAAGTCCGGCTAATGAGATGTCAAATTTAGCTTGTGTTTGTACTTCACTCAGTATTAAAGCACCAGCAGCGGAGAATAACTCAATGGTGATTTCTCCCCTTAGTTCGTCCAATTCAAAGGTCGCTGTTTCTTCAGTTGGATTCGGGTAAACTTTGATTGCTTGAACAGGCGGAAATGTGACTCTTATCTCTTCAGTGAAATCAAAAGTACCATCATTTCTAAATACCTTCAAACGATAATTATTATAACCCAATACCGGATTTTGATCTTCGAAATGATAGGCTAGACCTGCTCCAGCAGGGTTTACGTTTCCAATCGTACGAATCCCTTGTTCGGTGGTAATCCTTTGAACCTCATAATAGTCCAGATCTGATTCGGTTATTGCGGACCAATTGAGAATAACTCTATCTGATTCAGCATTTGCTCGCCAGTACTCCAATTCGAAAAACGGATCTTCACAATAGGGGAATAATTCACTAGTGTCCCGTCCGACTAGTCCGAAGCTATCTTTTACGGCAACTTGAATTTGATACCAGTAAACTTCATTATCAGCACAGCCAAGAGGTTCTATTAAAGTCTGGGTAACACGATCATTAATTGGAGCTTCAGCATGCTCATGGGTGTTATGTTTGAGGATAGTGATCCACTCCCAATCTAAGCTGAAAAGAAATTGCTCAGCGTCATAGGCATCTGCTCTTAAGAGTAGTTCACTATAGCCATTAATGGAATAGGTATCCCCGTCTTCAAAACTGGAAATCTCTACAATTGGTGGCGTATTATTGGGAGAGATGATTAATTCTTTTGTGGTGCTGGCACCAAGACTATCGGTTACCGTCAAGAGGACATCGTATCTTTTGGGCAAATCATCAGCAGGGGTGAAGGTATAAGTTGGATTTTTTTCAGAAGAGCTATTTCCATCCCCAAAATCCCAAAAGTAATCCAAAGTGGTTCCTTCCGGATCATAAGATTGATCACCGGTAAATTGTACCTCCAATGGAGCCGGACCATATTGTTGATCGAATTCAGCAATGGCTACCGGCGGATTATTGCCGCCAAAGCAAATTCGCTGAAGCTTAGTGACAAAGTTGATGTAATAGAGGCATCCGTTTTTGGGGTGTACTGCCAAGGATAAAACATAGTCACTATGATTATGAAAATCTTCTATGCTGTGAAGTACGTTTTGCTCATCGAAATCTAAGGCCTTAATCCACCAGCTATAATCCGCGTGTAAGTATTTACCCTGGTATTCTTCTGGAAAATTATCTCCATCGTAGAATACGCCTGTGACACTGGTGTAACCATTCATTTCAGGTCCTGAAACTGGTGACTCCGGATCAGTTACATTAATGGTGTCCATCTCTCCTTGTTCGTTGAATATTGGGACTTGAGCCCTTGGAGGCAGGTTACCTAGTTTGTTAGAGTAGGTAAGGGTAGGTGGTTTATGATCATAGGTGAATGCATCCGGAATAGCATTGTCAGGATTGCAAGTGTCTTCAAATTCATTTTCCTGATTTGCCTTGGGTTGTTTGATCAATTCCTGAAAGGTATAAAACTCTTGATCACAATCTCCAATTCCAAAGTTGGGATTAGGGGCGGTAGGATTAGGATTGGATCCTTGCCAAAACGCATCTTTTTTGACAATTCCTTCGAAAAATGGCCAGCCAAAATTCTGAGCAGGCGCATCACAAATATTGAGTTCTTCCCATTGATCACCACCGACTTCACCGATGAACATTACGCCTGGGTTACCATCCTCTGGATTATGACTACCTGTGCCGGGGCGAAGCATACAACGGAAGGGGTTTCGAAAGCCAAGAGCATATACTCTTGATCTCGGAGCCCGAGGAGACGTTTCATCATAATAAGGATTACTAGGTACACCATCGCCTGTTTCAGGATCAATGCGTAATACTTTGCCATTGAGGTTGTCCACCATTTGAGCACGTAAGGAGCCTACGTTTTCATGAGGTTGAATGATGCCTTCATCTAATGCCGTTTGGAAATAAGTATTGTTGTCGTTGCCTACATCATCGGAAAGAAAGCTGCCGCCTTCACCGGTAGAGGCAAGTAAGGTCCCGTCCGTTCCAAAGAAGAGTGAACCCACACCATGGGAGGCAATCAGGATTGGAATGCCCTGGTCAATACTTTCGCCAATTAATACTTTTCTACTATCCTGTATGGTTGTCGTAAAATTATTAGAAGGGTCAGCCTGATACCGAACGATCCTGCCAATAGTCGCAGCATTGGTGATATTGGAATCTGGCTCGTAGGCCGGAGAGCCGTAATAAAGAAGATGATGTCGATCGACAACGTACATGAGATAGAAATATCCGTTTTCCAGAAAGTCAGGGTCTAAGGTAAAACCAAGCATTCCATGGTCTCCCCAGTCTCCAACTTCTTCTCTGAGATCCAGTAAGGGTTCCGGGAGTAGTTGATCGGAAGAATCAACGACGTAGACTAAGCCATTCTTTTCCCAGACATAACCTTGGCCATTAGGATCAAAGGTGATACCTACAGGTCTAAAGAATTCATCTGTGATTGTTTCTTCGCTAAAACCTTCAGGGAGCTGAGCATCAGCATCAAAGGACGTTATCCCGATGATAAGCGGGATAAGGATCAGCGAATAAAAATAATACAGAGGAATACGCATTAGCAATGGTTCTTGTCATTCGAATCGAATTCAAAACTAAAAGTTAAGCGCTTCTCCTCGAATAATCTTATTAAATAGCTGTAAAGTGCAATCTTGTTGGATATTATGCAAACGCGGAACATCCTTTACCTCGTATTTCTTAGCAATAATATGTGCACCACCATATTCCGGTTTTTTCTGGTAAGCGGTAAATCCTAGCTTACAGTTTTCCATTTTGATTTGGTGGATCATCAGGGTAGATAAGTCCTTTGCAGCCACACCTATATTAGCATTAACGATAGAAACACTGTTAACGTTGGCATCGGAATCTTCTCCAACGCTGATGCCTTTGTCCCCGGCATTCTCAACCGTGGCGTCGGTGATGGTAATTAAGCTTCCGCTAAAGTCCATTCCGTCATTCCCGGTGTTGAGGAAAGTAGCATCTTCGATCGTCCCTTTACAAAAGTCTGCATCCAAACCATCACTGAAAGTATTTGCGATGAGACTGTTTTTGAAAGTGAATTCAGAGCGAATGATATTGAGGCCATCTTCGCAACTGTTATTTTTAAATACTGAATGATTGATGTCGACATCTGCTTCATAAAAAGTTACGGCACCAGTGAGGGTCCAGCCGTCTTCCAGCAAAGTATTAAAGCGATCGAATTCCACGTAATTCAAGCTAGAGGTTTTGCCGGTTTCCAGAACGGTAAAGCCACGTGCACTACCGTCTGAGGAATAAATACGGATTGGGTTGGATTCAGTGCCTCGCATTTGGACGGGAGAAAGAGAAATGAATTTTGCTTTATTGATAAAGTTTAATTGACATCCTTCCTCAAAGATCACGTCATAATTTGCCGGGATAATGATGGCTTTATCGACAGTATGTTGCCCGGCAGGAAAGAAAACCATACGTTCGCTAACCTTAAAAATATCGTTCGAAGCCAACTTGACATCATTGAATATTTCTTGTCGTCGGGTGATCTTATCGTTGATTGCCCAGTTGTTGATCTTTGTGGTAAAGACAGAATCAATACCTATTGCTTGAAAGTAAAGGTACTTCGCCTGATTGTCTACACTTAATTTTTGATAGCGGATAGGTTGTTGGAAGTATTGGGAGAAATAGGCCTGCCAATAAGTAACATGAAATGCAGTGGTATCCATGGTCCGTCGCTCATAGATCTGACGAGTATGAAATGCTTCCAGAACAATTGGCTCCGCCAGGCTATCCGTAATGGCTTTGTCGTCAATTCCACTTCCGATCACCTGAACGGGCAAGTTATGGAAGTTGGCCATTTCGATTTGCTTTTTCCCTAAGGTTTGCTCCTGCGTGTAGGCACGTAAGCTATGATCATTATAGGGTAGGAGCATGGAATGGAAGCGGCCTGCGTTGGTGTAGACCTTTTCTAGGTCAAATTTATAGTCTTCAAACTCCGTTTGTAAAAATGCTTCTCGTAGTTGGAGTTCTTCTTCAATTTCTGCAAAAAAAGCTTCAAGGAACGACCGATTGGTAAATTGGTATAAATACTTCGTATAGGCTCTGGTAAAGTCAACATCGAGGAAAAAAAGGTTTTCAATATCCGGATTTTTTGTACGTCCGACATTGAGTGCTCCATTACCAGTTATGTAGTCTTTTTTGAAAGGCTCTTCCCCAAAACCATCAAAACCAATGGGTTCTAATTTTGTGGTAACCGGATTGAAATAATAGCGTTGATTATGCCAGGCGATTCCGTGATAGGCACTAAGCGCATCACAGATCGCGAAGTACTTTGCGAGCCTTTCCAGGTCAAAAATATCTTTAATATCGACCTCTCCATATTTGTATTGTTCGAGCAGGGTAGCAGCCTGTTCAAATTGACTTTTGAGTTTTGGATCCTGAGTGGTTTTCTTTTCCTGGAAGGTGGTTACCGGAGCAGCGATCGGAGATTTGATATTGATCTCCACACTATGATCAATACCGTCGATTAAGAAGGAATGACGTTTTAAGCCTTCCCAGAAACCGTCTTCGTTAAAGCGTACGATAGGACCTTCTCTACGGTTTTGCCGTTCGAGTAATACTTTATCAAAATGCTCTTCAATTGCGTATACTCCCAGTCGATCAGCGTTAAGATCCACCAGCGCAAAATCATAATAAGTCGTGAGGATATCCTCGCGTTCGAAGAATTTATGGAGAATCCATTCATAGAGAAAGCTTCTGGCTTTGGGCGTATGGACACTAAAAACACGGAGTCGGTTAAAGGCCTCTCCATTTCTGGTTTTTACGCGAAAGGACCATTTGTTACCACTAAGGTGATCGAGCCAGTCTCCTTTTAATCGCATTTCTACTTTGACTTCTTTGTCCTCGCTGGGAGTGCTCACTTTTGCTTTGACCCAATCATCGTCTTCTGCTTCGAGTATACCATTTCGGAGAGCGGATGATCGCTTATCCTTAAGTTTTTGTTTTCCTTTGGCACTTACCTTTAGTTGAATAGTATCAGGTTGCCAGGGGCTGGCGGCAAGATCAATGGGAGCACCTGTTTTGGTAACGCGCAAATCATCAAAATAGAGATTTATTTTACCATCCGTATAGACGTATATGGAAACTTTGTCCACTTCCTTATAATAAGGAATTTGAAAATTGATCTCCAGTAAATCCCAGCCATCTTCTTGCTTGACTATAGTATTGGTAGATTTATAAAATTTTCCTTTTCCTTCGGCTGCTACCACTAAGACTCCTTTTTTACCGCCTTCTGGACGGTATCGCCAAACTGTTGCTTTGTAGGCCTCTCCAGGTTCCCAGCTTGGCAGATCAAAACCGAATCCGTACTGAGCCTCCTCAGAAGTTTTGAAACGAAGGGAATGCTTTCCACTACGGGCAAATTTGTCACTTTGTTTATTGCCAGCAGCAAATTCAATATCTCCACCAATGAACTTATTGTCTCTTACCGTTTCCGCATCACAGTAATAGGAATCATCAAGGGCAATAGATGAAGTATTGAATTTTGGCGTCCAGATAATCAGAGCCAGAATCCCAAGTAGTAGGATTGGAATCCAGATTAAATACTTCCGCGAGCTACTTTTCTTTTGTACGTCAGTAAGGATCATATAATCAAATCGGGTTGATCAATAATAGATAAACGTGTGCTAGCTGAAAGTTGTGATATTTCGTTTTTGACTTTGCTGATCTGATCGAGTGAATCCGCTTTGCAAATAAAGGAAAGATCCATTCCTTTATCTAATGTATCCAGTCGCTTGAGTTCAACATAAGGAAATATACCTGAAAGTAACTTTGTTACTTTGTCCAGATCGTCAATATCCGTGCTGATATTGATAAACATCCGGTCTTCCTGACGGAATGATCCTCCTTTTGTGAAATAACGATGGGCAAATAAGATAATCAGAATGAAGATAAAAGCAATTACTGCAAGTATGGGTTGATTAGCTCCGCCGGCAAGTCCGATTCCAATTGCGAAGAATAAAAAGGTTAATTCCTCTGGATCTTTAATCGCTGCCCGAAAGCGAACAATGGATAATGCTCCAACCAAGCCTAAGGAAAGAGCAATAGAGGACTTCACAATCATAATGATGAGTAAAGTACCTAAGGCCAGCGGAAGAAAATTATTGGCAAATTTGGTGCGATTGGAGATTGCTGCACCATAATGTATATAGTATAAGCGAAGCAATGATGCCAGTACTGCTACAACTAATAAATTGAGAATAAACTCATCGAGCGGTACATTATTGTTAAACTCTTGTATGTATTGCTCCTGTATTTTCTGAATGATATCCATTGGCGAATGCTATTATGCTCTTGTATACCCCTCCTGAGGCATTTTCAACTTTAAATAAGTATCGAGAGCGCAAAAATAAGCTTTCGTCGCAGGTTTTGAGCAATTCGGATATACAATTTCAATGATTCCCGTAAATTTTGTTCCTTTATGTAAGTACAAAGAAAAAGGGTATTCCCTCGGAACACCCTTCCAACAAACTATAAACAAACAAAAAACATTAGTCCTGAATCAATGGTCACTACCAAAAGCAACTCATTTACAGTGCTAACGGAATTTTAACAGTAGTTTGAAAAAAAGGTTTACATCAGGCTAAAAAAAATATCTTTTTGGGCTTTATATTGTTATTGTCAGGTCTGGTTTGATTAGGTAAGGGAGAAAACATATCGACTCTGGAGATCGTTTTAAAGCTTAGGAAACAAATCTATTTATGAAGGATCAAAAAGTAAATCCTGCTCTTTTATGGACCCTTTTAGGTGTTGCTTTACTCTTTTTAGTGGGTTTAGTATACCGTCCAATCTTATTATTACTGCTTTTTCTGGCGGCCTTTGGGTTGTTCTTTGGAGGTAGTTATTTTCTGGTAATGAATCTGGGGAAAAAGAAATCCAGTTCCGATGATGGAGCAGAGGATGTTACTCAGGATATTAAGACCTTGATAGAAAGATGTGATTCGGAGTTGTCCAAGCATCAAAAAGAGGTAAATGATATTAATCAGAGTATACGAGAGATTGAACGATCCATGGATACTATTGAAGAGATGCATCCCAGTAATCGAGTAGAAAGTAAACGCATTCTCGCTGGCTTTTATAAAGAGTTGGACCTGAGAAATACTAAGGTTGATTTTTATGAAACCTGTAAGAACAAGCTGGAAACTTTGCTCCATAATTATCAGTTTTCTAAAAAATTAGAAGAAAAACAATCCAAATTGCAGGAGTTGCAGGAAGATCACCTGGATGATTTAGCAGCTATGGAATCATTACGCTCTGATTTGGAGTATAATAAGCGCTTTTTGGAAACCATAGAAACCCTTTCTTTAAAAATGCTATCGAGTAACTCGCTGGATTCTGCCCAACAATTAAAATTGGAATTGAAAAAAGTAACCGAAGAATTAAAGAAGATGTAAATTGTGCTAATTAGAGATGTTCGGTATGATCTCTTTACAATCCATTCTATAAACAAACGGCCTGTTACTGCCTCCGTATGCTTAATCAATATCCAAATGCTATTCTCTTTTGTCTATTAGCCATTGGCACTTTCTTTATCAGTTCTTGTGAGAAGAATAAAGCTGCGCAGCAGTATTTATTTCTTGGGCACACTTATCAATGGGGTGTAAAGGACAATAATCGGATTGATTATCGTCTAAAGGATTTTGATTTTGATCGGTTTGATCAGGTGTGGCTGGGCGGCGACCTCTGCGCCCGGACCAATGAATCGCCTGCGACCTTAGCTTACCTTGATTCTATTTTTGACTTAGCGAGTGCACGAACACATTGGACATTGGGTAACCATGATGTTAAGTATGGTGGTCGCTCATGGAAGGTCATCAGCGATGTAACTCAGCGAAAAAGCTATTATAGCACTTACTTTGATGGAGTGTGTCTGGCTGTTTTGAATACGAATGAGTTTCATTATCCACAATATGAACCTAAACCGGAAGAATGCGAAATTCTCGAGGGGCAAATCAAAATGCTGGAAAATATTGCAGATACTATTTCTAATGCCTCACATTTGGTAATTCTACATCATTTGGTATTGTTGAGTAATGAACGAAGTAATAATGAATTGAAAATGAACCTGGTATGGAATCTTTATCAGCCAGAACTAACGGTAGATTGTGCAGGAGAGCATGATTTTGATAGTAGGATTTATCCGATTTTAGCATCGATTCAAAGAAAAGGTATTGCTGTAATTTTGGTTGGTGGCGATTTGGGACAACGGTCAAAGGCATTTGAATATCAAACGGAAGAAGGGATTTGGTTTTTGGGTTCCGGGATCAATAATTCAGCCGTGGACCATTATATCCCGGAATATGTTACGAATACCAATCCGGATAGCATTTTGATCTTCGAACATGATTTGGAAAAATCAAAACTTAGCTGGGAATTCTTCCCTTTAAGTGAATATATACGCTAAGGTTTTTATTCAAAATCAGGATTTTAGATCAACTTTCCTTTATTGGAATTTTCTAATTCCTTTTGATCCACTGAATTAGACCCTTTAAACTTCTTTTAAAAGGGACTGCTGCAAATTCATTATATTTAATTGAATAAAAGAAGCAGTCAACATGAAAATATTTTCCAAACTCAAAGGCCTTTCTCGTTTCAAGCAAATTGAAACTCAAAAACTAGACTTATCCTGTATCACGGATGATCTTTGCAATGGCCTGTTTGGCGTAATGGAAAAAGCATATGCTCAAAGGCAATCTGACTCTAAAAATTCGAACTATGATGAAGAGGATGTCAAAAGGATAATTGACGAGTATGCTAAAGAAAACATGATGATCGCGGCAGCAACTTCTATAGTGCCTGGTCCATTTGGTATTCTGGGAGCAGTCCCTGAACTTTTACTCAATATCAATAATCAAATGAACATGATTTATGATTTGGGTTGTGCCTATGAAAAAGAGAATTTCATTAATAAAGATGTTCTTTTGGATATTCCGATTGCTGCCTTTGGAGGAAATACTAATCTTTCTGCTATTCAGGATAGCTCTGCAGATTTGTTGGATTCACCCGAAAAGGTCCTGGTTGGAAAAGCAAATGAATTGGGACGGAGTATTATTGAAAAGACGCTTAAGAAATCTATTGTTCAGTTTATTCCCGTTGCAGGGCCGATTTTGATGAGTACGTGGGCAAAGCTTACTACCCGAAAAGTGTCTAAAAATTCGCTTAATTTTTTGGATGCTAAGGAAACTTACCAAGAGCATTTAAAACCCGCAGAGAGTGAGGAGGTTCAGCGTCAGTTGCAACAGCAGAAAATAAAGGGACTGGCAAACCTCATTGAATCAAATAATGAAATCAATGAAAAGCAGATTGAACTCTTTGGTACGATCATCGAAAACGCTAATTTAAAGGAAGAAGAAAAAGCTTATTACCTTGAAGAAGCGGTACGTACAGGCTCTAAGTTTGTATTGGATAAAAAGCTACTTCAGGATTATGAAGAAGCGGATGACTTGATCATGGAGATGGTAGTGATGGCAAAACGAAGTGGCCAAGTCGATGAATTGGAACGAGCTTATATCTTTGAAGTCAGTGCGGAGCTTGGAATTGAAAAACAATTTGTCGACGGTTTATTTTAAT
>JAHDHW010000067.1:23773-26036 GCA_020631105.1 Saprospiraceae bacterium
TAAAAGTCTTTGTTTTTTAGCAACACGTTCTTCTTCGGATCGTACAAAATTCCATGAAAATTAAAACAACGCTTATCCTGCTAATCGCAATTAGCCTCTTCCACGCTGTAAACTCATTTGGTCAACAATGTATCATTGATGGTGGTTCGATAACTACACAAGGTCAAATCGATAGTTTTCTAATACTTCATCCAGGATGTACAGAGATAATAGGTAATCTCATCTTTACTGCTACAGAGGAAGAAAGTCTGGATTTAACTCCTTACTCAGCTGTAGAAAAGATTACAGGAGATTTGGTAGTGATTAATAATGATGCTATTGTTGATTTTTCTGGATTGGAAAACCTGGATACGATCACCGGATTATTTTATACGGAAAATTCCACTTATTCTACTTTCCTTGGATTAAATTCACTCAAATATATAGGTGGCATATTTCACATTGATCGGGGATCTAGTATTACTAGTTTTGAACATTTGGATAGTCTTAATTATGTCGGGCAGCAATTTCAGGTGACTTTTGATTCGACCCTTCAGGACTTCACTGGATTAGGACAGTTGCAAACTATTGAGGGCGATTTTACCCTCTTTAATTCTACGCTGCAAAGTATGGAAGGGCTGGAAAGCCTAGAGCAAATAAATGGAGAAGTGATTATCTCCGAAAATGAATTTTCAGATTTTTCCGGATTAGAAAACCTAAATTCTATTGGAGACGGATTAAGTATTAATTCGACCCCAATCACAAGTATGGAAGGCTTAAATAGTCTCAGTGCTATTGGTGGAAGTACTTTTATTATTGATAATGTAAACCTCAGTAGTATTGCTGCACTCTCTAATGTTACTAGTTTTACCGGACCGGAGTTAACTATATCAGATAATACTTCATTAAGCGATTGTTCTATTATTCCACTTTGTAATCTGATTAATAGTGGTATCACCATCGTCAATATATCAGATAATGCATTAGGTTGTAATTCAGCGGAAGAGGTATTAGGAGGCTGTATTGATTTCGGACGATTGACTTATTATGTCTATTATGATCTAAATGAAAATGAGATTCATGAAGAAGGCGAACCTTTTGTAATTGAAGCGGGGACTTTTGTTAATGTAGCCCCTGCGAATATTAATGCGTATCCTAATATTGTCCAACCGGGAAACCTCTTTCTTGATTTGGGCGATCATGAGATAAGCCTAATGCAAGATGAATTATCCTTATGGGAATTAACGAGTTCTACTTCCTCTTTTCAAATTTCATTAAATCCTGACGATAACCTTGATACCTTATATTGGGGATTGAAGCCGATTGCTTTTGTTTCTGAGTTTGTGACGCTGATGAATATTCCTGATTTGCGTTGCCTGGAATATATTACCCTTGATGTATTAGGAAAAAACCTTGGCACAACTACCGCAGATGGAACTTTGTATTTAACACTTGATCCGGCTATCTCAGATATAGAATTTGTAGATCCGCCAGACACGACAATTGCCCCCGATACCTACGGTTGGTTTTTTACTGATTTATTACCCGGGCAGAGTATTATAAAGCAAATCGAAATTCGTGTACCTGGTCCGCCAGATATTATAATAGGAGACTTTCTGAATTTTGAAACCTATTTAGAGTACGAGGATGAGAATGGTTTCTTAAGCTCCTTTCCGAATGTTTACAGGGTTTTGATAGAATGCTCTTATGATCCGAATGATAAACTTATTCAGCCAAATCGGCCCGGAGGATATACCTTATTTGAGGAAGATTTATTTTATACCATCCGATTTCAAAATACTGGAAATGCGGAAGCTTTTGACGTCGTCATCCGAGATACCTTAGATGAAAATCTCGATCCAAATACTTTTCAGGTCTTAAGCAGTAGTCATGATACTGTACTTAATACCTATTTGACGGATAATCAGTATTTGACTTTTGAATTTAGAAATATTTTTCTGCCAGATAGTACGACTGATTTTGAGGGTAGTCAGGGTTATGTCAATTACATAATTCGGACGAAAGAAGATTTACCGGAAGCAACTATCATTCAAAATACTGCCGGGATTTATTTTGATTTCAATCCTCCGATTATTACCAATACTACAGAGAATATAATGTTGTCTACGTTTGATTTTGATGAGGATGGATTTGATCTATTTGTTGATTGTAATGACTCGCTTGATTTTGTCTTCCCGGGTGCAGAAGAAATACCTAATAATGGTATCGATGAAGATTGTGATGGAAATGATTTAATAGTTGGCTTAAATGAGCTCGAATATAA
>JAHDHW010000276.1 GCA_020631105.1 Saprospiraceae bacterium
GGAGCAGTGTAATAAGGAGATTCCTTTTACACTGCTCCTTTTAGTTTTATTTATCCGGATTTGCGGATTTCCATTCTGCAGTCATTTTTTCATTAGCTTCTGCGTAGCCAGTATTTCCTGCTTTTTTAGCAGCGGCAGTTGACTCTGCAAGTTTTGCAACTGCGCGTTTCATATCACCTTTTTTAGCTTGAATCTGCGCTTCAAGGCGTAATTGCCAGTAGCGAGGATTACCTTCCTTTTCTGCTATTTCGTTAGCGGACTTCGCCCAGCTTAGTGCCTGATCCATGTCCTTTCCATTCTTGTAGTAGTATAAGGCAGCTTGATAGTAATCATTACGGCTAACGCCTGCCATTGTCTTTTCGATAGCGGCCATTACTTTAGATTCTACTTCTACCTCTACTTTGAAAGGAACGTAGTATTTGCCCCACATAAAACCAACAACAGCGGAATTATCTTGTAGGACATCAACGATAAAGTTGAAAGATTCCATTTCTTCTTTCATTATAACAGTGTTAGCATCGAAGCGGATAACTTCTTTTGACTTGTCGTAGCCATTGACGTTTCCTCCTAAGGTAAGATCACTGTAAAGCATTACAGTCCATTTCTCTTTACCAGGGATAGAGTACATTGCGTATTTCCCTTTTTTTACCTCTTTACCTTCGATTTTAACGTCATCGCTAAATTCGATTTTGGTAGATTGGTTAGCGCCTGTACGCCACATTTTACCCCATTTTTCGATTTCTACGAAAAGCTCACGGCCTTTTTTGCTAGGACGAGAATATTCGATAGTAATGTCCGTTAAACCAACAGTCTGCATAAGTTTTGCAGAAGGGCTGGCACTTGGAGTTTGAATTTGTGCTGTTGTTTGTACTACAAAGAAAGTACAAAGCAATAAGCTTGATAATATCAATTTTTTCATTGTTGATTTAATTTTGATTGAACGATTGATTAATATTGATGAATATCCTTTTGGATATCGCCCAAAAATACGCTTTTCCACCTTGAAACTTTAATCCTTTATAGTATTAATCATAATATGTCCCCTTACGATCCACAAAACTCACAACTCGACCGCTTCCAGGTTAAGAACCTTTGGAGAGATATTTTAAAGATTCTCAACCTGGAAAAAGGAATATTATTTACTATTTATGCCTTAACTGTTCGCCCAGGGGAGACCATCAATCAATTCCTTTTTGAGGATCGAAGTAAGTTGACCAAACCATTCCCTTTTCTATTATTAACCGTTACAATTATTACCTTTCTGACCGTTAATTTTATTGATTTGGAAGGTGCATTTATGGCAGGGACTAATGTGAGTGAATTAGAGCAAGATCCTGCAAAAGCAAAGTATTTCGAAGCATTGGGAGGCATGTTTATACAAGGGTACAATATTATCCAATTGCTTTCGGTGCCTTTTTTAGCTATGGCCGGCTATTTAATGTTTAAGTCGCATCGTTATAATTATGCGGAACATGTCGTCATTGCTGCCTACCTGACAGGGATGCTGGCGAGCTGGTATGTAATTGGCTTTCCGTTGGCGTACTGGAACTACATGATTTTTTCCGTAATTCTTACCCTGTTGTTTGGTGTTTATTGTACGATAGTATATATCCGTGTTTTTAACGAACCACTTGGAGAAGGGATACCTAAAGGAATTGCGGTACAAGTAATTTACTATATTTCTTTTTTCTTAGTAATGATCGCCTTTATGATGGCCATTGCATTTTATCTGGTCGTCAAAATCAAAGGAGAAGGGGGTTAAACTAGAGATTGTCTCTCAGTTCTTTGAAGACTGTACTTTGCTTAAAGTCTTTTTGAAGGAGTAAAACAATATTGGTGAGAACCAGCTCTCCCATGTTTTTACATCGATGAAAAACATCATTCTTATGATGGTAGGCCAACTCTTCCCGTAGTCGAACTACTTTATTGCTTTTAGAAATTTCATCCTTGGTCATTACATCGAATAGCTCATTAACCTGCTTGATCGAACCTTTTACCCGACCTGCGATCAGACTGCGTTCTTCCAACTGATATTGGCGAACAGTTTCAGCAGTCATATGATTGATGCCCAGAAAAATAATGGGATTATTTTCTTTGAAATACTGCGGTAGATAAAAACTCTTCCAGCCTTCATAAGATTGCTGATCAAAGTCGATTGCTCGAATTCGGTATTGATTGCCTTCGATATCCGGCGTAATGTCAATCACATAATTATAGGCGCGCATATCTCCCAATAAGCGCACAAAGCAGCGTTCGTTAAATTTGATGAATTCCTTAGCTATCCGAATCTTATTGAAGTTGTTTACATTGAGATTACCACTCATGAAGTCATCTCCAGGAATCCCGGCGATATGTTCTTCAATCAATGTGTCACCGTCAACTAGGTAGCGAACACTATTGGGAGAGAGTAAATATTCAAGCTCCAAACCATAAACTCTACTCGCATCTGCTTTTTTCAGATAAAAGTGATCGTAGTTATCATTCAGGCGATTGATGATCCGAATGCGAAAAGGCTTTGTATTTCCGAAGGTACAGTAGTCGACTCGAGCCACAGTAAGGTGTTCCAGGATTTGTTGATCCCCATCCGCTTTGAGCAGGGAGTATATTTTGGTTAAGTTATCAAATAGGTCCTGCCGCTCATGTTCCGGATAATAAACCGTTTCCCAGTAGGTATTTTCCCCTTCCTGATTGAGTAATTCAGTGGATGCATCATAACGCAGCATATCTTCATAATGTACCGGAAGATCTGTCTTACGGCTATGTGCGGAAAGGTATTCAAAAAGCGGTTTTCCGATGGGGTAAAACAATTTTTTCTTGGAGGGCTTATTGCCTTGCATGAGTGGATGGTTAAGTGGTTAGATACTTAAAGGCTTGATGTAAGATACTGGAAAAGATTGAAGATGTTACAGAAAGGAAATTGATCAAATATAAAACGGTCGTTCCGACTTCATGTGATGACTGGAACGACCGTTTTGTTAAGGGAGTTTTAGATTAAAAAACTTAATCAATATTAGGCTGTGGAGTAGTACGTAAATAAGGCTTGATTATTTTATGCCCTTTTGGAAAACGCCCCGGAATATCCTCCGTAGGGATTGATGGAGAAACGACTACATCTTCACCATGTTTCCAGTCCGCCGGAGTCGCAACGCTATAATCCGCCGTCAACTGTAAGCTATCGATTACCCGAAGAATTTCTAAGAAATTACGACCGGTAGAAGGCGGATAGGTCAAGGTAAGTTTTACTTTTTTATCCGGTCCAATCACAAATACTGTTCGTACCGTTGCTTTGGCAGAAGCGTTTGGATGGATCATATCATAAAGCTCCGCAACATTGCGATTCTCATCAGCAATGAGTGGGAAGTTAACTTCAACGCCCTGAGTCTCATTAATATCTTTGATCCAACCCTCGTGGCTACCCATTGGGTCAACACTGACAGCGATTGGTTTTACATTACGTTTTTGGAATTCACCAGAGAGTGCTGCTGTACGGCCTAACTCGGTAGTACATACTGGTGTATAATCTGCGGGGTGAGAGAATAATAAGCCCCAACTATCGCCGAGCCATTCGTGAAAATTAATTTCACCCATTGAAGTTTGTGCTTTGAAATCGGGAGCAGTGTCTCCTAGTCTAATTGCCATGATAAATATGATTTTTGGATTACAAATAATTTGAAATACTTTGGGTCTATTTGGTAGGATAAGTAATTTGATTTTACTCAATGCACTACTAACGATCAAGGGAAGATATTGTTTTATATCTTCGAAGCATTAATCAGTTAGAATGAATATGAAAATCGGAAAAGTATTTCAAGTCATTATTGGCGCAATATTTATCAGTGTTTTTGCGCAGATAGAAATTGAACTTCCGCTCAATGAGGCAGGAATTGATATCAGTGGGCAGACCTTTGCAGTATTGCTGGTTGGTATGTTATTGGGGCGAACTTACGGAGCACTGGCCGTTGTTTTATATCTCATTTTTGGAGCTTTAGGGCTTCCCGTATTTTCCGGAGGAAGTACAGGGCTGGATAAGTTGTGGGGGAGTAGTGCGGGCTATTTATTTGGCTTTGTAATGGGAGCATATGTTGTTGGTGTGCTTGGTGAACAAGGCTGGGCAAAGTCCCTGGGCAAAGCCATATTGGCAATGGCCATTGGTACGGTTATAATTTTATTCGCCGGTACGCTTCGCCTGGCGCTGATCCATGGGGTTTCAAAGGCATTGGAGTACGGGTTTTATCCTTTTCTGCTCGGTGGAGTGATCAAAGTAATCCTGGGTGGGGCGGTAGCCTACGCCGCGGAGCGGCTTCAGCGATTCCGATAGTTGTCGGAACTCCGGCGAATAAA
>JAHDHW010000003.1 GCA_020631105.1 Saprospiraceae bacterium
TTGAAAATTGGCCACTCATTATACTTTAAACTAATTCGAGAAGAATGTTCAATACTAAATATTGAGAGTGTTAGAGCTTTTCGGTTTATTCAGAAGAAAAAATCCTATCCCTGCGCCTTCCCAAAACGTCGCTTTCGATTCATATGCAAAACCCCTTTTTCAATGCCATCTGGAGTTAGTGGAAACATGCTGATAATTTGTTGAAGCACATTGATGGTATATGAAGTGTCCCAAAAACGATCATCAATGGGATTGAGCCAGATGCAGCGTTTGAATCGATCATTCAGCTGTTGCCAATTTTGGATACTATCCTTGCTTAATTCATAGGATGCCATATCTGCGTCGCCGATAATGAACACCGCATAATTTTTATCCAGCTTGCAGATTTTATCAATGGGTTCAAATTCAGTAGATGATCTTGCGGGGCCGGAATAGGCACCGCCGTAGATCGTATTGTGATAATAGTAAGTTTTTAGGTCGTGGGTAAACCGGCGTTTCATTTTAGAGAACAGCTTCGTAACTGTTTTGATGTATGGAGACATGGACCATCCACCGTTATCAATTAGCAATAGTACTTGAACTTTTTGATCCACCTTATCTTTTTGATGAGGGAGGAAAATACCACCGGATTTTACGCCTTCTTTGATAGTGGTCGGGATATCTAAATATTGTTGTACAGATTCTTCTTCGATTCCTTTGAGAATAGATAAGGCGACATCAATGTTGTCATCAGAAAGAGTTACCTTTTTGTCTACCGGGAAGAAATTACGATCATTCATTACTTTACGAGCCATCTTTCCACCTCCACTACCGCCAACCCGAACGCCTCCGGCTGCTGCACCATTATTACCATAGGGTGAAGTGCCTCCACTACCGACCCAATGATTTCCACCAGTATGTCTTTCCTTTTGTTGAGCAAGTACTCTTTTCATACGCTCCAACAACTCTTCAAGCGGAATGTCGGAATAATCAACCATGTCATTTAGTTCACCATTTGACTGGGTAGAAGGATCACTCGTGTCTTCCAGGTCAGGATTATCCTTGTTTAGAATATCTTGCCCAGAAAGGATGTTCTTGATATCGTAGGTCGTGAGGTGAACTTCATTTAGGAATTGCTCGATACGGTCGTCAATTTCGGGAGCATCTACGAGGATATCATCAAAGCGCTTTTTCTGCCAGGCTTTAAATGCTTCGCTTCTGGCGATAGCACTATTCAAAGATTCACCGGGTTTAATTTCAATGTCCAGAAAGTATTGATAGAAGGCTACCGTAAAAGGACCTATATCTTTTTGTTCATTAGTCACCAGAACTTTGAGTACGCTGTATAAGTCCCCGATCGTATTGACCAGTCCTCGTTCCATACTTTTTTTGAGTAAAAGTAATGTGCGGACATCTCCCTGGAGATTATTGTCTTTTAAGTATTGCGGTAGACTACTAAACACGGAACTGGCTTTTTATTTTTTTGAGATCCTTTTGGGACTTGATTAAAATGCCAAGGCCTTCTTTATTGCTGATTTTTTTGAGTGCATCGTCTAAGGAAAAGCTCTTTAAGTATTTTAACCAGTGCAGCATTTCACGAGTTGCCGGAGATCGCTCTAACCCTAAACCTCTGAGTTGGTAAAAAAGACTCAGGGTTTTTTCTAATAACTTTCCTTCAATATTGGGGAAGTGTTTTCTTACGATGGTTTCCATTAATTCCGGATCCGGAAAGCTGATGTAGTGGTATACACAACGCCCTTTAAATGCAGTAGGTAACTCTTGCTCTCGGTTACTGGTGATCACAATGGCTGGCATATCTGCTTCAGAGACTTCAATAACTTTTCCCGACTCCGGTAAAACAAATTGCCGATGACTCAGGGCAAATAGCAAATCGTTTGGAAACTCTCTTGGCGCTTTATCGATTTCATCAATCAACAAAACAGAGTTGGGATGACTGAAAGCATTGGCACCAGGGCCCATGATAATGTAGTCATCTAATTGTTCTGTTTTACGACCACCACTTTTGAGTAGTTCTAAACCTTGAGCACTTCGCTGAGCATTGAGTACTTCGACTTGAGAATCCCTTAAGTATTTTACGTGATCAAACTTCGCAACAAATTGCTCTACATTACTTTTTGACCCGGCAGGATAAGTAAAAAGAGGTAGGCCCTGATCTTTGGCGTATTGGATTGGTAGTTCTGTTTTTCCAGTTCCTGGTTCGCCTTCTATTAGCAGTGGCATACCTAAAACTCTTGCGATATGAAATGCCTGAGCTAGCTCTGCATCGCAAAGGTACTGATCTGATCCCGTCCAAATATTTGTTTGTGCCATGAAAGATTATCTGTTAGTGGTCTAATATAGTTGATAAGCTTTTAAATAGCGACGCTTAGCCACAGGATCTAAAAGCTATACTTGTAAACGGGCTTAATGTATGAAAAGATGTGAAATTATAGGCAGATTGACAGAATTAATGATCTTTAGCTACTACTCTTTGGAAAGTATTTTAAGAAGTTGTTCAATAATTCTAAATATTATAAAGTAATCTGGAGCTTCAGAGGAATATAAAATGTAACCTAATAAACACATTAGAGTATTAGAATAAATTAATACATAAAATTAAACACGACACATTTTTTTGTTATACCTTTTAATTAGTATAGCACGTTTTATTAAAATCTTTGTCAGATGAATACCCTGTACTTTAAGTGTATATTTCTTTTGAGCTTATGTTTTGCAAGCCAAAGTGTTTTAGCAGAAAAACCTGGAAAAGACTTTTTAATAACCTTAAATGGCTCTAAGCTGACAGGGATTATTAAGGATATCGTCCTTACAAAAGAAAATTCACAGATCTCCTTTGAAAATGATTTTGGCGACACGTACACAGTTCGTCCCGAAACCATTTACGGTTTTGCGGTACAAGAAGTAAGCACAACAGTATTTTACGAAAGTAAGGCTTTGGATGGAGTATGGTGGTTTGTACAGATTCAAAAGAAAGGTAGTGCATTGAGTATGTTCACGAGTACAGAAAGGAAATTACAATTCACTAATCCTAATGAACCGCCTCTTATTGTAGAAGAAAAAAATCCACAGGTTTGGTTACAATTTGAAGGGGAGCAACCATTTAAAGTTTACCGTTTTACCTATAAAGGATTGCTCCGAAAGAAAATGAAATCCTACCCCGATTTAGTTAGAAGAATTGGGAAGAGAGGATTTCGATACAACAACCTATCAGAGATCGTAGATCTCTATAATCGATTTCATGAGAAAGAGAATACTAAGTTTTCACCTGCCGAATTAGGAGGCCATTAAAAGGATCACTTGCCTTGCAATATAACCTCTAATTGATTAACCATTTCAGGGGACCCGGCGAAAAAAGGAGTGCGTTGATGAAGCTCCTTAGGAGAAAGGTCTAAAATTCTCGTTGATCCATTCGTGGCAGCACCTCCTGCCTGTTCTACCAAAAAAGCCATTGGATTGCACTCATATAATAATCTAAGTTTACCATTAGGAAGGTTAGAACTTGCAGGATACATATAAATACCACCTTTTAAAAGGTTTCGATGAAAATCAGCAATCATAGAACCTATGTAACGACCGGTGTAGGGGCGATTGGTTTTCGAATCTATAGATTTACAATACTTAATATAAGATTGGACTTCAGGAGAGAAGTATTCATATTGGCCTTCATTAATACTGTATATATTACCGGTTTTGGGGATTTTAATATTAGGGTGCGATAGATAAAAAACACCAACAGAAGGGTCATAGGTGAATCCGTTTACACCATTTCCGGTTGTAAAAACCAACATAGTTGATGATCCAAAAATTACATACCCAGCAACAACCTGCTGTTTCCCCTCTTGCAAAAAATCCTTTGTTGTGGCCGGAGTGCCTATTTTACTTACTCGCCGGTAGATGGCAAAAATCGTCCCTATAGAAACGTTCACTTCAATGTTGGAAGAACCATCGATGGGGTCTATCAGAACGACATATTTTCCATTTTGACCAACTTCGTTCTCAAAAATGATAGATCGATCCTCTTCTTCCGAAGCAATGCCACATACTTCATTCCTTGCTTTTAATGCATTAATAAAAAGCTCATTTGCGTAGAGATCTAATTTCTTTTGATCTTCTCCTTGTATGTTCTCTGTTCCCATACCTCCAAGAATATCATCTACTAGCCCTGCTTTATTAATTTGACTATTTAGCACTTTGGTGGCTAAGCGAATAGCACTTAATAAACGGCTAAGTTCTCCTTTAGCATAAGGAAAATCTGCTTGTTTTTGAATTATAAATTCCCCGAGGGTTATAATTTTGTTCATAATTTGATTTGACTTTTTACAAAAAACAAGTGAAAGCTTTTAGAGCTAAAGGAAAAGTGATATTTTTAAGCTAACAGATTGGTTAACCAATTGCGAATTGGATAAAAGTAAGATATTTTACCGTATGAAGAACCCGAATGTGCTTAGTAATTTTCAAGAAATAAGAATAGAGTCACCTGTTGATAAGATCATCAGACAGATACGAGAATTAATTACTTCCGGGCAATTAAAGCCTGGGGATAAATTACCTCCAGAGCGAAAATTAGCAGAAAAACTAGGCGTTGGTAGAAGTAACGTTCGGGATGCGATTAAAAAACTAGAGTTTTACGGAATACTAAGAACCCTTCCTCAGAGTGGGACTATAGTTGCAGGTATGGGGATTTCGGCCTTGGAAGGATTGATCTCAGATGTCTTGAAAATAGAGAATAGCGACTTTATTTCTCTGGTAGAGACAAGGGTGCTAATGGAAACGGAATCTGCAAAGCTAGCAGCAATGAGAAGAACGGATCAGGATATTGAAGATATCAAAGAGGCATTAGAAGCATATGAACGTAAAGTGAAGCAAAACGAACAGGCAGTAGAAGAGGATTTAATGTTTCACCTTAAAATTGCAGAAGCAAGTAAGAATATGGTATTGAAAACACTAATGCTCATAATTACTCCTGACATAATAAATAATTTCATCCAACTTGATATTTGTAAAGACGGACGAACACGTCTTGATGCATTGAATGAGCATAATATTATTTTAGACCATATCATCGCGCAAAAACCAGAAGAAGCTGCGGAAGCGATGAGATTACATCTAAAAGATGTTTTTGATTATAGCCAAAGTTTGAGGGAGCAACAGAAATAGAACAAGTACAGAAAAAAATAGTGTATTAAATTTTTTAAACGAACGATTAAAAGCTCCTTAGTCTGAAATAAAAGACTTGCCCCTCTTTTGTCATCTAAGACAGGTTACAAAAATCCTTTCAACTAGTTTAGTTCAATTATCCCCGGTCACATTATTTATTGAAGGTTGAGTTGCCCAACTTTGGAATACTTGTCGGTAAACAAGTGTTTGCGCTTGAAATTCTTGTATCCGAAGGCCAAATGGAGACCGTATTTATTCTAAATAGGAAAAGAACTTTATTCTAACTCTTATTATGCTCCTAAAGGTTGAATTAAAGGGTTATAAATAAAAATCCCAACTTGATTTCGAAATTTTATAAAAAAACAGTAAATATTTTTGTAGATAAAGGAAAAGTTATATTTTTGTTTTTGTAAAATTGGTTAACCAAAAACCAGTTAACCAAAAGTAAGAAGATTTACCGTATGAAGAACCCGAATGTGCTTAGTAATTTTCAAGAAATAAGAATAGAGTCACCTGTTGATAAGATCATCAGACAGATACGAGAATTAATTACTTCCGGGCAATTAAAGCCTGGGGATAAATTACCTCCAGAGCGAAAATTAGCAGAAAAACTAGGCGTTGGTAGAAGTAACGTTCGGGATGCGATTAAAAAACTAGAGTTTTACGGAATACTAAGAACCCTTCCTCAGAGTGGGACTATAGTTGCAGGTATGGGGATTTCGGCCTTGGAAGGATTGATCTCAGATGTCTTGAAAATAGAGAATAGCGACTTTATTTCTCTGGTAGAGACAAGAGTGCTAATGGAAACGGAATCTGCAAAACATGCAGCGATGAGAAGAACAGATCAGGACATAGAAGATATCAAAGAGGCGTTAGAAGCATATGAGCATAAAGTGAAATTAAATCAACAAGCAGTAGAAGAGGATTTAATGTTTCATTTGAAAATCGCAGAGGCAAGTAAGAATACCGTATTGAAAACACTAATGCTGATTATTACCCCTGATATTATTAATAATTTCATCACACTTGATATTTGTGTAGACGGACGGACGCGTCGTGATGCATTGGATGAACACAATGTTATTTTAAAACATATCATTGCGCAAGAACCAGAAGAAGCTGCGGAGGCAATGCGATTACACCTAAAAGATGTTTTTGATTATAGCCAAAGTTTGAGGAGTTCGCAGAAATAGAATAATTATAGAATTAAGAATAGTGTATTAAACTTTATAAATAAACAATCAAAAAGACCCTAGTATGAAACAAAAAGTCCGACCACCAAGCTAGTCACGCTTTTGTAATCTTATAGAGCTTGCAAAAGTCCTTTCAGGTAGTTTAGTTCAATTATCCCTGTTCACATTATTTGTCAAAAGCTGAGTTGCTCAACTTTGACGTGAAGGGTTAATGTTATAACTAAACGATTTAAGTAATTAAAAAGGCCCACCCAGACAGTGAGCCCAAAAAAGTAAATATTAAATATTAAATTATGATACCAAAATTAACAAATTATCTCAACAAGTCATTCTGGAGTTCGCTCTTGATGGTTTTGTTGCTAGGATTACCTTCTCTCTTGCAAGGAAGCACGAGTACTGAAGCTTTTAAACCAATCACAGGAGTAGTAACTTCTAGTGATGAAGGCCTACCCTTAATCGGAGTTACAATTACAGTAAAAGGAACTTCTACGGGTACAATTACAGATGTAAACGGAAATTATACGATTGATGTTGAAGAAGGAGCAATACTAGTATTTAGTTATACAGGATATAAAAATCAGGAAATAGTCGTTGATTCAAAAACAACTTATGACATCGTTTTAGAAGGAGATGTTTCTCTATTAGACGAAATCGTAGTTGTTGGTTACGGTGTTCGTAAGAAATCACACAATACGGGTGCAATTGCACAAGTGGGTGGAGCTGACGTTGCAGCTATTCAGGCCGCTCGGGTTGATGATGCTTTAGCAGGGAAATTAGCTGGAGTCTTAATTCAAAATCAAGATGGAGCACCTGGTGCAGATCCAAAGATTCAAATTAGGGCTGCATCATCTATCTCAGGCGATTCCAATCCTCTAATCGTTGTTGATGGTTATCCTATTTCAGGTAGCTTAGCAACGGTTAATCCAAATGATATTGAAAGCCTGGAAGTGTTAAAAGATGCTGCTTCGGCTGCTATCTATGGATCTCGAGGTGCAAACGGGGTTATTCTGGTTACCACCAAAACGGGGAAATCAGGTAAAGCTAGTTTTAGCTACGATGCTTATGTGAGTACCTCCAGCAGATATGTTAGAGATAATATTAATCCAACAGCTGGAGAGTGGGCCAATACGGTAGAAAATAATATCGCGAATGGGACTTTTAATGTTTCTGAAGTTGAACCTGGGATATTAGATTATAGATTAAATGCACTTAAAAACTCACCGGACGTTGTTGCTGTAGAAGATTGGCTATTCCGAAACGGAAATGCTATGAGCCATAACTTTAGCATGAGTGGAGGGACAGATGATGTAAATTATTTCGCTTCAATTGGATATTTAGATGCAGAGGGTATTGTGATTACTCAAGGGTTTGAAAGATATAATGCACGATTGAATGTCAATGCTAAACTGGGAGATAAATTCAAAACCGGATTAAATTTCAATGGTTTTGTATCAGATAGAGATATCGTGGGTCATGACCAAAGAGACCTTTTGAGAGCTTATAGCGTTCATCCTATTTATCATACAGCAGCATCTATTGCTTTCGTTCAACAGTTAGATCAACAAGCGCAATCTTTGGGCTTATCTGCTTTTGATAATGGTTTCAGAGGTGGCGATGCACCTTGGAATAATAGTATTTATACATTAGAGCCTGGCATGACTGCACAGGATTGGCATTACGGAAGAAGTGGTAACGGTATTGGTGGATCAGGAGATGCGGGCCCTGCTACAAAACTAGATAACACGGACCGATGGCAAAAAACATTCTTCGGAAATATTAGCTCTTATTTACAATACAGCATTATAGATGGTTTGGATATCAAAACTGTCCTAGGTGGAGATATCAGAGATACTCGAGATTTTTATTCCAGATCATTGGAGTTTGATTCTAGAGCGCGTACTACTCAAACGAACTTAGATCAAACGGATGTGAAAAGATCTTCAGTGTTAAGTGAAACAACATTGAACTATACGAAGCAAATAGACAAACATGACATTGGTGCAGTAGCGGGTGTAGAGTTTCAGAATTTCTACATCAGTGGAATCGCTTTAGATGCTACGAATATACCATTTGGTCAGCCTTTAAATTATGCATTATTAGATCCTGCAGATATTGCGGTTTCAGAAAGAGATGAGACTATTTCGAGAAGAAGTGTATTTGGAAGAATTAATTATGCGTATGACAATCGATATTTAGCATCTATTTCGGTAAGAAGAGATGGTGATTCTCGCTTTGGAGCAAATAATAGATTTGAAACTTTTCCAGCATTTTCTGTAGGGTGGAATTTCCATAATGAGCCTTTTTATAATTCAGATTTTTTGACAGATGTAAAATTTCGATTTAGCCGTGGATCTTTAGGAACTACTGCATTTTTAGGAGCTTATAGTTCACTTAGTTTGTTAAATCCACAAGCGTCTATTTTTGGAAATGCATTTTTGATCCCATCAGATATTGCAAACCCAAATTTAACCTGGCAAACAAACACAGAGACCAACCTAGGATTTAACTTAGGCTTCTTAAATAACCGTTTTACATTTGGTTTAGACTACTACACATCTGATATTGAAGATATCTTAATTCGTCAGAGTGTCTCTGAAGTATTAGGTACTACTTCTATCGCACTTAACTCTGGTGATGTAACAAGTTCAGGTTTAGAACTGGAACTAGGTGCTGCTGTGATTAACACAGGTGCTTTCCGATGGAACATTAGCGCTAACCTTTCCACAGTAAATACTGAAATTACAGATCTAGGAGACCTTACAGAATTGGCTCCTACAATTTATGGACAGAGTGGTCGAGGTCCTGTATTTAGAAATTATGTAGGTGGAGAGATAGGTGAAATGTGGGGATTAGAAACTACCGGTGAAGTTGAAATGCAATACCTTTCAAATCCATTGGAATTCCCTGGCCAACAGAGTGGATACAGTTATGTTGTTGATCAAAACGGTGACGGTGTAATTGATAGAACAAGAACAGTTGCAGAAGGTGGAGACTTAGTCAAAATAGGACAAAATACTCCTGACTTCTACTTCGGGTTCAATACTCAGGTGACGTACAAAGAATTTGATCTCTCTTTACAATTTCAAGGAGCTCAGGGCGCTGAAGTTTATAATATTGACCCACTTTATTACGGATCACAATGGGGTCGATCTTTACAAGCTAATTTTGATGCAGATGGTGATGGTAAGGCTGATCACAATGGACAATTCTATGGACGTAATAGAGACCAGGCTGATGCGATGATTCAAGATGCATCTTATCTAGCATTGAGAAACATGACTATAGGATATACACTTGACTCAGGACTTGCTAATAAAGTAGGTTTAGGTTCTGTGAGATTATATGTTGCAGCGACTAACTTATTATATCTAATGGGAGATGATTATACATCGTTTAACCCAGAAGGTGTAGAGATCACAAACGGCGGCTATTTAGGACCAACAACATATGGAGTACAAGTAGGTGCAAGCCCGGTTGTAAGAAGTTTCACATTCGGTGCAAATGTTAACTTTTAATGAACTAAGCGACGACAAAGTTATTCATGAATTCTTTTGAAAAAATGACTCATGAATAACGCTGTCAAGCTACTTCAATACTAAATTTTAAATAATAAAATAATGAAAGTATTATATATCATATTAGGGGTAGTGCTGTTTATGACAGCATGTGATAATGACCTCGAGCAATTTCCAACCAATATCGCGAGTTCAGAATCCTTGACAGATTATGATGGCGTTTTAAATGCTGCATATTTCTACCAACACTCATCGGCTACACCGATGGCTGTAATGGGCGACTTTAGAGCGGATAACGCTTTAATGTTGGAAGCACCATATACGGATTTTGACGTATTCGATGCTAATTTACCTTCGATGGGCGATCAGTTTTTCGGGCCTTTGTATTCAGGTTTATACAAGTCAATTTTAAGTGCGAATAACGTAATCGAAAATTCTTTAAATGCTACTGAGGTTGCTGAAGCTAAATTTTTGCGCGGCTTATCTTACTTCAAATTAGTGAAAGTATTTGGTGACGTTACGGTAAACTTATCGGCTTCTCCAAGTACAACAGAAGGTTCTATTTTGGCTAGACAACGATCAGCTGATGTCTATAATAATGTGATCATTCCTGATTTACAAGATGCAGCGGCAGTTTTGAGTACGGATGTAGGAAGTGGAAGAGCATCTAAGTATGCAGCTCAGGGAATGCTAGGTAAGGTATACATGCAAATGGGGAATTTTAGTAGTGCTGAAGCACCGCTTGCAGCAGTTGTAAATGGAGCAGAAGCGGCAGGAATTAGCCTGCAAGAAAATTTTGCTGATATTTTTGGGGAAGCAAATGATCTGAATTCAGAAATCATATACGCAACTCAAATATCAAGTTCTATAAGTGATGAATATGGTTTTTCTGAGTTTTGGTCATGGTCTGGAGGACTTGATACAAAATCTCTTGAGCCATTAGATATGGATTTAGTGAATGCTTTTGAGGCAAGTCCGGGTGATTTAAGAAGAGCTGTAACTATTGATACCGCTACGATGGCATCTCCTAAATTTCCTCAGGCAGGAGGTCCTGATCATGATTGGATAGAACTAAGATTAGCGGATGTTATTCTTTTATATGCAGAGGCATTGAATGAGAACGGTTCGGACGCTGAGACAGTACTTGATTTATTGGACCCTATCCGAACAAGAGCAGGCTTAGAGCCTTTAGATCATACTGTGCTTAACAGCCAGGGTTTAGTTCGACAAGCTATTCAGGATGAAAGAAGACTGGAGTTAGCTTTTGAAGGTCAGCGATGGTTTGATTTAGTTAGAACAGGTACCGTTGATGCTGAAATGGGACAAACGATTAGTAGTAACTATCATGTATTTCCGATTCCGGTTTCAGAGATACTATCTAGCTTTGGGGTAATTACACAAAACGAAGGTTACTAGTTATAATTTATCAATAGGTTTTAGGAGCAACTATTGTTGCTCCTAATCCACCATTGAAGGATGTTGAAATTAGTGAGCCTTAGTGAAGTGAATTTTGCCAAAGGTGTTTTTGTAAATAAACCAGTGACTGCAATCAACGGATGCTCATATTGTAAATGCACAGAAAACTAACTAACGAATAAATTAAATTTGGCTGGAGCAAGTAATAATAATATTTGCTCCACCATATTTGCCCAATATGAGATAGGTTAAGGATTATATTTAAATTAAAATACGAAGTACAATTTTTTAATAATAATGCATTTTCAAATGGTATTACGATTACCATAGAAATGCGCTAAGAATAAGTTTCATAAGTAAATTACGGGTATAAGTCAACAATACTCATGGGGGGACTTTTGTCCCCCCAACCCAATTATTTATTAAACAACTTTAGATAATCAAAACATCCTGATTCTTTTATTACAACTAATGCCTAAAAGAGAATCCATATTGAGTAAAATTCTTCTTTTCCTTTTAGGGATAGGTCCTGGTATTTTTGCCATTGGCTATACTATAGGAACGGGAAGTGTTACGTCAATGATTGTGGCAGGGAGTAGTCATGGGATGCAGCTGCTCTGGGTCTTAGCGCTAAGTTGTTTGTTTTCATGGGTGCTTATGGAAGCTTATGGAAGGTACTATTTGGTAACTGGAGAGACAGCGTTATTTTCTTTTAAAAAACATTTGAAATTAGGCCCTGTCATTTCAATTTTAATAATCATTGGAATCACCTTCGGGCAATGGAATTCTTTGATTGGGATATTAGGAATCTCAGCTAATGCGATTGTTGAAACCCTGGCCCTTTTTGTTCCTTCAATCAAAGGTAATGAGTATTGGTGGGTTTTGGTGGTAGCAATTTTGGTTATTGCTGGGATGTATACTTTGCTGTGGAAAGGAAGTTATTCTATCTTTGAAAAGATACTTGTATTTTTTGTCTCTTTAATGGGACTCTCTTTTTTCTTTTCCCTTTTTGTTGTTTTGCCTGACCCTGTTGAGGTATTAAATGGGTTTGTACCATCGATTCCAGAAGTAAAAGGAGGTAAAATGTTGGTGGCTGCATTTGTTGGGACCACCATGGCTGCGGCTACATTTATTTCCAGGCCACTCTTTATTCAAGGGAAAGGTTGGACCATAGATAATCTGAACGAACAACGAAAGGATGCACTTTGGGCTGCTGTTCTGATTTTTATTATTAGTGCATCAATTATGGCCGTAGCAATGGCTGCATTTTATCATGATGGTAAAGTGGTCAATAAAGTATTGGATATGGTTTATGCTCTTGAGCCTATCGCAGGAAGGTTTTCGATTGCGTTATTTTTTATGGGGACATTAGCGGCGGGCTTATCTTCAGTATTCCCTATTCTAATGATTGCACCTTTGATGATTGCCGATTATCAACAAGGAAAACTAGATACATCTTCTAAACAATTTAAAATATTGACTGGCATCGCTTGTCTTATTGGATTGGCGGTTCCAATTTTTGGAGCAAACCCTATCCAAGCTCAAATATTAACACAAGTATTTAATGTCTTTGTGCTCCCTTTGGTAATTATTGGAATTATGATTCTAATCAATAGAAAAGATCTTATGGGAGTACAAAAAGCAGGGTATTTGTTAAACGCTGGGATGAGCCTGGCCTTACTTTTTGCTTGCATCATATCGTATAATGGAGTTTTAGCGATCTGGGAAACAATATAATTTAGTATTGCGATTGCACACTCTTTAAAAGTGTTAAGAGAAAGGATTGAAATCAAAAAACATGAATAAAAATATTATTACTGTACTAATTGCATTTATAGGATTGAGTATTTGCTTGGTGCTAAATAGCTGTTCCAATGTTGACAATGATTCTAATAAAAAAGAAGATCAAAAAACTATTTACCCAAGTAATGTGATTGCATTCTTTGAGCAGTGGAATTTAATTTTAGGGGATGGTTCAAATGCTGGTCAAGCTGTCAATGTGGAGCATAAAGATTTTTTCTATGCTGCAAATGATGGTGAAAACGATTGGGTAGTTTTTAAAACGCCTAACGCAGGGAACACTCATGGAACCTCAAATAATACAAGAACAGAATTAGCGCAGTTGAAAAAATGGTCTCCTATGACTGATGCTAAAATGGAAGCTACGCTTAAGGTAGTAAACGTATCCACTACTGGTGATGCCAGAGTAGCGTCTACATACTCTGTAGTCATTGGGCAGATTCATAGCGCAGACGGTCATGAGAATGAACCGCTTAAAATATTTTACAAAAAATTCCCTGGACATAGTAAAGGCTCTGTCTTTTGGAACTATGAAATCAATACAGCAGGCGATGATAATTCTGGAAGATGGGATTATTCCTACCCCATTTGGGGTTATGATTTCTCTGTAGTTGGGACTGGAGAAAATGATTTTCCACCAGAACCAGAAGACGGAATTGAATTAGGAGAAGAAATAACTTACGAAGTAGAAATTAAGGATGGGATTATGAACCTTAAATTCACTAGTGAGGGCCATGAAACGAAAACCTTTACTAAAAACCTGATCACTTCTGAATACGCAAAACGCTCAGACATTCCGGAGCAAGTTGAGAATTTGTTTGTACCTATAGGTCAAGATGGTGTGGAGCGTGAAAATGCTTATACCGAAGAAGGATTATTTTTTAAACTTGGGTGTTACAACCAAACAAACGGAAAAGATCCTAAAGTAAATAAAGTCTGGTGCTCTGGCGCCGAAACACATGGTGGGGATATTCAAAAACAATATGCGGATGGAAATTACGCTGAAGTTTGGTTTAAATCAGCAAGCATCTCAGTCAGTGATGATGCTATATCAAACGCAGGATATTTCCAGGCTAATGATGGCTTAAGCAAAAAAGTAGTTTACCCTAATGAGGTTATACCTTTTATGGATAAATTTAAAATGTTGATGGGAGACGGAACAAATGTGGAAGACCTTACGGAATTTGAACACAAAGATTTTTTCTATACCGTCATTGATGGCACTAGACGGTGGGTAGTCTACAAAACACCTAATTCAGGAGTAACTTCAAAAAACTCCAGCAATACTAGAACGGAGTTACACGAGAAAAGAGATTGGGTACCTGAGCAAGGAGGAAAGCTCACGGGTACCTGTAAAGTCATGCAGGTCTCTACCTCAGGTGACGCCAGAGTTGCCGCGTCTTACTCAACAGTAGTTGGGCAGATACATAGTGGCGAAGGACACGAAAATGAACCCTTAAAAATATTTTACAAAAAATTCCCGGGGCATACGAAAGGGTCCGTCTTTTGGAATTATGAAATCAATACCGCAGGTGATGATAACTCTGGAAGATGGGATTACTCTAGTGCAGTTTGGGGCTATGATATGTCAGTCATTGGAACAAGCAAAGAGGACTACCCTGCTGAACCAACAGACGGAATAGAATTAGGTGAAGAGTTTAGTTATGAAGTGAATGTATATAAAGGTATCATGTATCTTACTTTTGAGAGTGAAGGCCATGAAACAAAAACCTTTACTAAAAACTTGATCGAATCTGAATACACCAACCCCTCAGATCTTCCTGATCAAGTTAAAAAACTATTCGTACCAATTGGACAAGATGGAACCGAACGTGCTACGGCCTATAAAGGAGAATTGAATTATTTCAAACAAGGAGCTTATAACCAAACCAATGGAAAAGCTCCTGAAACAAATATGGTCTGGTGTGCAGGTGCAGAAACCTATGGCGGAGATATAGCTAAACAATATGAAAATGGTTGCTATACAGAGGTTTGGTTTAGAGAAGCTACTGTTGGCCCAGGGACAGCACCGAAATAGTATGAAAAATAGAATTATTAGATCTATAAAATTTTAAGTAAAAAATAAAAAACATGGTAAAAGCATCTAAAGAATTCTTCTTCCAGGAAGAACAAGAATGGGAACAAGTAGACCCATTACTTCGCAGACAAATTCATGGTTATGATGATAAAATAATGCTGGTCATTGCTGATTTCAAAGCAGGTGGTGTAGGCCAGTTGCATAATCACCATCATTCTCAGGTAACCTATGTCGAAAGTGGTGAGTTTGAAATGACGATTGGCGATGAAGTTAAAACGATTAAAGGTGGAGACTCCTACTATATCCCTCCTATGGTGATGCATGGATGCACATGTATAAAGGCTGGGAAATTAATAGATGTCTTTAGTCCAATGAGAGAAGATTTTTTAGAGTAAGAAATACACATAACGAAAAACCGAATCATGAAATTTAAAGGATTAAGATGGTGGGTCATAGGACTGATTGCTTTAGCTGCTGTTATCAATTATATTGATAGGCAAGCTTTTTCAGTGTTATGGGAGTCAAGTATCGGAGAGGAAATGTATCCAGACCTAAATGCAGACGAAAGAGCAGAGATATATGCTAAAATCGGAACAGCCTTTATTTTAGCTTATGCTTTTGGGCAAATGCTTTTTGGGCGGATATTTGATAAACTCGGAACCCGAATAGGTTTTGTACTTTCCTTAGGATTTTGGTCTCTGGCAACGGCAATGCATGCCTTTGCAAAAGGACTGGTAAGCTTCTCTGCAATGAGAGTTTTACTTGGCTTATCGGAGGCTGGTAACTGGCCCGGGGCCGCCAAAGGAAATGCAGAATGGTTTCCAACTGATGAACGAGCTGTTGCTCAAGGTATATTTAATTTTGGAGCCTCTTTTGGCGCTATGATATCTATTCCAGTAATTGCTATCTTAGCATTAAATTATTCCTGGCAAACAATATTTATCATGATCGGGGTCGCTGGTCTTTTATGGCTTATCCCTTGGTGGATAATGGTCAAAGCACCACCTAAGGAACACCCATGGTTAACACAAAAAGAAAAAGATTATATTCTAGGAGGCCAACAAAATGAAAGCCTTGATAATGCAGATGAAAAAAGCCAAAGTATTGGTCAGATTTTAAGCAAGAAAGAAAGCTGGGGGGTAATAATCGCTTCTGCAGCTATTGATCCAATCTGGTGGTTATTTGTTATTTGGATACCTAACTATTTAACTCAGGTATATGACATGGATGTTAAGGGTATTGCAATCTACGGATGGGTGCCTTTCTTCGGAGCAATGCTTGGTGCTTGGTTTGGAGGTTTAATAGCAAAATATTTTTTCAACAAAGGGTGGGATGTCAATAAAGTACGAAAGACGACCATCGCAATAGGCTGTGCCATTATGTTACCATCATTATTGGCGATGAGTTCTCCGGGGTCTCCTGTAATTGCTGTCATTATTATGGCCGTCATCCTTTTTGGTTTTCAAACCGCAATTGGTAATATTCAAACCTTGCCAAGTGATTTGTTAAGTGGAAAGTCTGTTGGAACATTATCTGGACTTTCGGGTATGGCTGCAAAATTGGCTGCAGCTGGTCTTACAAGAGTTGTCCCTATAATTGTAGTAAGCTTTAATTACTCAGCGGTATTTATCATTGGTGCCATTCTAGTGACAATAGTAATCGCTAGTATTTGGCTTTTATGTCCTAGAATCGAACCAATAAAAAATTAAAAAATTAAATAAATAATTATGAATAGTAAGAAAGTAGCTATTGTAACTGGCGCCACCACAGGTATTGGTTTCGCAGTAGCAAAAAGATTAGGAAAAGACGGATTTAGTATAGCCCTAAACGGGATTAATGACGAAGAAGGAGCTCAAAGAGTCGAAGAACTCAAAGCAGAAGGTATCGATGCAGAATACTTTGGGTTTGATGTTACCAAAGAAGATGCGGTAACTGAAAATATCGTCCGAATCGGTGAAAAACATGGAAAAATTGACGTGCTCGTAAATAACGCCGGTGGCCTGGGAGGAAGATCCAGGTTTGAAGATATGACTACAGAGTTTTACAGATTTGTCATGGCATTAAACTTAGACTCTGTATTTTTTGCTTCAAGAGCAGCAATACCATTCCTTAAAAAAGGAGATAATCCAACGATTATTAATTACACCTCGAATGCAGGTTGGAATGCCGGAGGACCAGGTGCTGGAATTTACGGAACCTCCAAAGCTGGCGTTCATACCATTACCAGAGCACTTGCAAAAGATTTGGCGGAGTATGGCATCAGAGTAAATGCAGTTTCACCAGGTACAATTGACACTGATTTTCACAAGCAAATTAAATCAACGAAACCAGAAGTCTTTGCTTCCTGGGCGAATAATATTATGCTAAAAAGATTAGGCCAGCCAGAAGATGTCGCTGGTGTAGTTTCTTTCTTAGCCAGTAAAGATGCATCTTTCCTAACTGCAGAAACAATCCAGGTAGGTGGGGGTCAAGCTTTAGGAATCTAATTTTAAAACCTATTCAAAAAACTGTCATGAGTAAATTTAAAGGAAAGGTAGCCGTAGTCACCGGAGGAGGTAGAGATATTGGCCGTGCAATATCAGTCAAATTAGCAAGAGAAGGAGCCAAAGTAGTAGTAAATTATAATAGTTCTAGAGCCGGAGCTAAAGCAACGGTAGAAGAGATAGAATCTTTCGGAGGAAAAGCAATCGCAGTGAAGGCTGATGTATCCAAATTGAGAAGCATCAAAAGTTTAAAGACGAAAACAGTTAAAGCTTTTGGTAAAAAGGTTGACATCCTGGTCAATAATGCCGGAGGGCTTTTTGCTCGTAAAACATTGCAAGAGTTAGATGAAGATTTCTATGACCTGGTCATGAACGTGAATTTTAAATCTACCGTTTTCGTAATGCAGGTGTTCGAACCTTTAATGGGGAAAGGCTCCTCTATTATTAACCTTTCTTCTTTGGCAGCTAGAGATGGCGGTGGTGGCGGATCTTCCTTATATGCATCTTCTAAAGGAGCGACCACAACCTTTACCAGAGCCATGGCAAAAGAACTTGGACCTAAAGGTATCAGAGTAAATGCAGTATGTCCAGGTTTAATTGGTACCAAGTTTCATGATGATTTCACAAAAGATGAAATTCGAAAAATGGTTGCCGGAAAAACGCCTGTGAGAAGAGAAGGTAGAGCAGATGAGGTGGCAGACTTAGTAGCTTACTTAGCTTCTGCCGAAAGCTCGTTTGTCACAGGAGCTAACTTCGACATCAATGGTGGATTAGCTTTTTCTTAAATCCACTCCTATTTTAAATATTGACGTTTAACTATTATATCTAATGAAAAAAGTAGTAACCTTCGGAGAGATCATGCTCCGACTGACACCCCCTAGCCTAAAGCGGTTCTCACAAGCAAATTCATTTGATGTTATTTATGGCGGTGGCGAAAGTAACGTAGCGGTGTCTCTTGCTAACTATGGAGTACCAGTGGAGTTTGTTACCCGTTTACCTCAAAATGATATCGGGGAGTGTGCCTTGATGGAAATGCGGAAACGAGGCGTAGGAACACAACAAATCATTCGCGGTGGTGAACGATTAGGAATTTACTTCCTGGAGATCGGTGCGGTTAGCCGTGGGAGTAAAGTGGTCTATGATAGAGCACATTCAGCAATGTCAACCATTGAAGCTGGGATGATTGATTGGGAAGAAGTATTTAAAGACGCAGGATGGTTTCATTGGACAGGTATTACACCAGCGATTTCTCAAGGTGCCGCAGATGCTTGCCTGGAAGCGATTCAAATGGCGAATAAAATGGGCGTTACCGTTTCAACCGACTTAAACTATCGCAAAAAATTATGGAAATACGGCAAAGAACCTGGAGAAGTAATGCCAGAGCTCGTTGCTGGTTGTGATATAATCTTAGGGAATGAAGAAGATGCTGAAAAGCACTTCGGGTTACACCCCGAAGGACTTGATGTTACTGCTGGTCATGAAGTGGATGCCAAATCCTATCTGTCAGTACTTCAACAACTAATGAAAATGTTTCCCCGTGCAAAGAAAGTTATCACAACTTTAAGAGGCTCGATTAGTGCTTCGCATAATACATGGTCCGGTGTTTTATACGATGGCAAGACTTTGTATGAAGCACCAACGTATCAAATTACCCATATTGTTGATCGTGTAGGAGGAGGAGATAGTTTTATGGGTGGCTTGATTTACGGGCTGTTACAATATCCGGAGGATGATCAAAATGCATTGAACTTTGCAGTTGCTGCATCCTGCTTGAAACATACCATTTACGGTGACGCCAATTTAGCAACAATAGATGAGGTCGAAAAACTTATGAGTGGAGACGCCAGCGGTAGAGTTGCTAGATAGTGAGTAGATAATTATTAAAAAATAATTAAGGAGTTAAGAAAGTCAGATTTTCTTAACTCTTTAATTTTCTTTACCCTCCTTAATGAATTTATATAATGGCAAGATTTACAAGAATACAAGTTGCTCAAAAGATGTCGGAACAAGGGCTTGTTCCTCTTTTTTATCATTCTGATTTAGAAGTTTGCAAAAAGGTGATTTCTGCCTGCTATCATGGTGGCGCACGCTTACTGGAGTTTACCAATCGCGGGGATTATGCCCATGAAGTTTTTGGTGAATTGAATAAGTACTGTGCAAAAGAACTACCGGAGATGATACTAGGCGTCGGATCAATCACCGATGGTGGAACGGCTTCCTTATTCATGCAATTAGGAGCCAACTTTATTGTCTCCGCTTCCATTCGAAAAGATGTGGCTATAGCCTGTAACCGAAGAAAGGTATTGTATAGTCCGGGATGCGGTACGCTGACAGAAGTAGGCGAAGCCGAAGAACTAGGTTGCGAAGTGGTAAAACTCTTCCCGGGGAGTGTCTACGGGCCAGGTTTTATTAAGGCTATTCGCGGGCCACAGCCTTGGACAAACGTAATGCCTACCGGCGGAGTATCTCCAGATTATGATAATCTAAAAACGTGGATCGATGCTGGCGCCTATTGTGTCGGAATGGGATCTAAGTTGATGCTAAAAGATGCACAAGGGAATTTCGACTTTGTAGGTATAGAGAAAATATGCCGACAAACGCTGGCTTCTATTCAAGAAATCAGAAATGCCTGATTTATAGAAATTTTAGTGCGCCCTTTTTCCATCCTAAAAAATGTTAGATGTTTATCTTTGAATATCTAACATTTTTTTATTTATGAACTCATAAATATTCAGACCTAATATATTAATGATGGAAACAACTAAATTAATACTTCCCCTTCTTCTTTTAAGCCTTTTCGCTTGCACTAATAAGAATACAAATGCTCTTGCCGGTGATACGACTTATCCAAAGATTACGAAAGAATCAGACTATTGGAAAGACGCTCAATTGGTTTGGAGCGATGAATTTGAAGGGGATGAAATATCAAGGGACAACTGGAAATTTGAAACCGGCGCGCACGGTTGGGGAAATAATGAATGGCAAAATTATGTTGCCGATAAGAATGTTGAAGTCAGCGATGGAACGCTCAAAGTAATCGCAAAAAAAGAAGGCAAGGGGCAGCAAGTCGGAGATTATACTTCGACCCGTTTGAACAGCAAAAAATCATTTCTTTATGGCCGAATGGAAATTCGTGCAAAAATCCCGACCTTAAAAGGGAATGGGATTTGGCCTGCCCTTTGGATGCTCGGAGAAAACATTAGTACTGTTGGTTGGCCCAATTGCGGAGAAATTGACATCATGGAGTATGTAAGTTATGATCCCGACCATATTCATTTTTCTATCCATAGCGTAGCGAACAATCATATGAACGGAACCCAGGTCACCTCTGGACCTTTACTCCTAAAAACTATCGATGAAGCCTTTCATAATTATGGCGTTTTATGGACGCCGGATTGTATGAAGTTTTATATCGATGATGTCGATAATGTAAAACTGACCTTCTACAGACCAGATAATTATAATGCGGATAACTGGCCTTTTGATAAGCCGTTTTATTTTCTGATCAATATTGCTGTCGGAGGTAACTGGGGAGGACTCAAAGGTGTCGACGATAGCATCTTCCCGGCAACCATGGAAGTCGACTACGTCAGGGTTTACCAGAAGTAAGGCTTAAATAATTATTCGCAAGTCAAACAGCCTCTGAAATGGGAGCGGCTGTAGGCAGGAAGTTATATTCGGTCGATTAGAGGACTATAAACTGTTCCTTTTCCTTAGCAATTTTTGAGAGAGGTAGACAATTAAGTATATTTAGTGCCTGTTCATAACTTTTATCAAAACATACCAATGAAGAAGATTTCCCTAACCTTAATGGCTATACTCTTTTTATGTGCCAATATACTCAATGCACAAAAAAAGAAAACAGTCCAAAAACAACCGCTTGATTCTATTTCTATTAGTGGCTTACAATGGCGGGCCGTTGGTCCGGCTCTCACCTCCGGAAGAATAGCAGACATTGCCTTACATCCGGATAACCCATTCGTTTATTACGTAGCAACCGCCTCTGGCGGAGTCTGGAAAACCATCAATAACGGCTTAACCTACCAACCGATATTTGATAGCCAGGGCTCTTATTCCATTGGATGCATAACGCTTGATCCGAATAATCCTAACGTAGTCTGGGTGGGTACTGGCGAAAATAATAACCAGCGATCTGTCTCCTACGGAGATGGAGTTTATAAATCTATCGACGGTGGAAAATCCTGGAAACATATGGGCCTTAAAAATTCCGAGCATATCGGAAAGATTATCGTTCATCCAGAAAATTCCGATGTGGTTTTTGTAGCCGCTATCGGTCCCTTATGGAGCAAAGGTGGCGATCGTGGTTTGTATAAGTCCGTCGATGGTGGAGCAAATTGGGAAACTGTACTGGAAGTAGACGAACACACAGGAGTAAACGATTTGGTCATGGACCCAAGAAATCCAGATGTCCTTTACGCGTCTACTTTACAGCGAAGAAGACACGTCTATACTTATGTTGGTGGAGGACCAGGTTCGGGTATGCACAAAAGTACAGACGGAGGAGCAAACTGGACCAAAATCAATAATGGCTTACCTACTGTGGAATTGGGAAGAATTGGTTTGAGTATTTCTCCGGCTGATCCTGAGATTATTTATGCAATCGTAGAAGCTGCCGATCGCAAAGGTGGATTCTATAGAACAACTAATCGCGGTGCTAGCTGGGAGAAGCGTAGTAGCTACGCTAGTAGTGGTAATTATTATCAGGAAATCATTGCTGACCCGATTGAACCCAATACCGTTTATTCTATGAACACCTGGTTACAGGTTTCTCATGATGGCGGAAAATCATTTAAAAACGCCGGAGAAGATACCAAGCACGTAGACAACCATAGTATGTGGATTGATCCAAATAATAATCAACATTGGTTGGTAGGATGTGATGGCGGGATCTACGAAACTTTTGATGCCGCTAAGCATTGGGACTTCAAAGAAAATTTACCAGTTACCCAGTTTTACAAAGTAGCAGTAGATAATGATCTTCCTTTTTATAATATCTACGGAGGTACACAAGATAACTTTAGTATCGGAGGTCCTGCAAGGGTGAACACCGGACACGGTATAACCAATCAGGATTGGTTTATCACTCACGGTGGAGATGGCTTTGAAACACAAATCGATCCGGATAATCCTGATATCATTTATGCACAATCTCAATACGGAGTACTCGTCCGTTACGATCGTAAAAGTGGTGAGGAGTTAGGAATTCAACCCAAAGCTCGAAAAGGAGAGGATGCTTATCGTTGGAACTGGGATGCGCCGCTTGCTGTAAGTAAGCACGCTAAAGGCCGTATATATTTTGCGGCGAATAAAGTATTTAAATCTGATGATTATGGTAATAGCTGGGAGGTGATTAGCGAGGATTTATCCAGACAACTGGATCGGAATAAGCTCAAAGTATATGATCGGGTACTCAGTATGGATGCAGTGATGAAAAATGGATCTACATCCCCTTACGGAACCATCGTCGCTTTATCGGAATCTCCTATCGATGCCCAACTAATAGCAATTGGTACCGATGATGGCTTGATCCATATCACAGAAGATGGCGGCAATAGCTGGAGAAAGATTGATAACATAGCCGGCGCTCCTAAGCAATCTTATGTCAATAGTGTTTACCTCTCCCGTCATAATGCCAATGTAATTTATGCAGCTTTTAATCATCATAAATACGGAGACTTTAAACCTTACATCTTTAAATCTTCAGACAAAGGAAAAAGCTGGACGTCGATTAACAGTAACTTACCGGAACGAGGTTCTGTATATGCCATTGAAGAAGATCATGTTGACTCAGGCTTGATTTTTTGCGGGACCGAATTCGGCGCATATTTTTCACCGGATGCTGGCGGACGCTGGAAAAAACTGAGCGGAGGATTACCGACTATTGCCGTTCGAGATATTGCCATTCAGGAACGAGAAAATGATCTTGTACTAGGAACTTTCGGTAGAGGATTTTACGTGATGGATGATTATACCCCACTTCGAAAAATCGAAAACGAAGATATGCCGATTGCCCCAACTATTTATCCTGTCCGGGATGCACTGGCCTGGGAAGAAAGTTTGCCACTAGGCCTACCGGGTAAATCATTCCAAGGGGATAATTATTATAGCGCAACGAACCTAGGTCCGGAAGCGATCATCACATATTATTATGATGATAAGTATCAATCGCTAAAAGATAAGCGAAAGAAAAAAGAAAAAGCTTTAATCAAAAAAGAAAAGGATACTCCTTATCCAACGTATGATGAGTTGCAAGCAGAAAGAGAAGAGGTAAAACCAGAACTGCTTTTTACCATCAAAGATGACGCGGGGACGATCGTTAAAAAGATTACCAAAAAACCTGCGAAAGGCTTGCAAAGACTTCATTGGGATATGCGGTATAATTATCAAAACCCGATTAGCTTGCGGAAGCCTTCTTTTTATAATCCCTTTGCAAGTAAGCGAGAAGGGACACTAGTTGATCCGGGACGCTACACGGTCGAACTACATCTTTTAAAGGGAGATGAATTACAACGAATCGTGGAGCCCGTAGCATTTAATGTTGTGCCTTTGAATAATACCGTGATGCCTGCTGAAAACCGTTCGGAAAAAGTGGCTTTCCAAAAAGAAGTAGCAGCCCTGGCAGCGGATATCCGTGCGAGCCAACAAATGGTTTCGGAAATGAATAATAAACTTCGCCATATCAAAGAAGCCATCAAACTGGCAGAGTCGCCAATGCTTGAGCTGAACAAAGCAGTGAGACAATTGGAAACGGATATTAAAGAAGTGAACAAGCAACTGTACGGTGATCCGATCAAGCGTCGCCTGGATATGGGGCAAACTCCTGGCCCTGCTTCGAGAGTAGAAGACATTGTGTATGAGCATAAGTATTCGACTTCAGCGCCAACCAAAACGCATCAGGATAGCTACGCAATTGCTAAAGAAGAATTTGCACCGATCAAGAAAATGATCATAAAATTGTATAAAGAAGATATCGCCAAACTGGAGAAAATGTTGGACCGGGCTGGTGCACCGTATACGCCGGGGCGAATACTGAACAATGAAGAGTAATTAGTCTTAAGTTTTTGTTTTTATTATTTCGCTGATATCCCGATAGTCATCAGGATGTGCGCAGAAATGGGAGCCTTTGCAAATGGGTTGGAAAACTTATAGAGCAGGTTCCCGTTTTTTGTTTGCGGGAAGGGAAGGGATGTTTTGACTCAAGGATAATTTACTCAGCGAACGAATCCTGATATTTGCAATAATGAATAATCAGGAGAAGGATCAGCGAATAAAAAAAATACTTCTGGGTTTACTTGATCGTTAGTTCCCCAAAATTGGAGTTAATAGCCAGGATCTTTCCACTGTTTTGCTTTTGGTTATAAGCAGTTAAAGTTCGGGTCTTACCCGCTGTGGTATCGCTGATCACCTGGAGCTCGTTAGGAAGAGCGATAAAATTTTTCCCTTTTCCATTATACCTTACATCAATCGGAATCTTAGCGAGATTGATTAAGGCCGACCCAAAATCTACGGTCAACTCCAGGTCTTTCAAGCTATCTTCGAGTTTGTTTATTTCGAGGTTGCCATAAGCACTTTTGAACCAGCCAGAGCTAAGGAGGGTACCGATATAAATATCGGTACCTTGTGCGTCGAGTGCAATTTTCGTAGCTTTTTCAATGGTGATTTGATTACAGTGATTTAAAGACAAATGACCATCCTCCCAGTGGTTTACATACACTGGTGCATAGGATGCAGAGATATCTGTATCTGCACCATTGATGGTCTTCGCAGACAGTGTTGCATAATTCAAATCCGCATTCATATTTATGGTGTTGTCTGCCAGGGATACTTCACCGTATCGAACATCCAGATTTAATTTTGCCTTCTTCGGCATTTTAATACGAATCGTCTTTTTAACCTTAGAATTGTCCTGATTGAAGTAATCAAAATTTTCAAACTGCTCGAAGTTCATTCCTTCTATTTGCTCTTCGAGTTTTCGGGTCATCTCTTCCAGTTTCCCTTTGTTTTCTTTTTCCCATTTTTCGACCGATTCCTCAAGCTCTTTTGTTTGTTCGCTTAGCTTGCGTTCCATTTCTTCAAACTCCTCTGACTTTCCATCTAGGTTTACTTCTATTTCTTTGGACCATTGATCAATGTCATCCATCCACTGCTCTACCTCTTGCTTGGTGATATTTGTATTATACTTATCGTTTAATTTTTTTAGATAAGCGTCTGGATCTTTTTCGTATTTATTACCATCAAAATTGATGTGCCCACCGAAAGGAGACTCGGGAAGATCATCTAAATTCATGTCTTCTAACATATCCGAAACGATGACATCTATATTGCCCAGGTCGAGTTCGCCTAGTTGGATGTTAAGCTCTTCCATGTTCAGGTCAAGGTCCTGTAAGTTTAAATCAAGCTGGAAGTTTTCGAAGTCAAAGTCAAAGCTGGGGTTGGACTCAATTTCAATTTTATTATTAGTCCCCGAGGCGGAGAAATCCCACTTCTTAAAGGACTCCTCTATGTTCTCTTCTGTTTCCATGACGAAAGTAATCTCGACTTCGTTTTTGTCCCAGGTTTCGAATTCTACATTTGTATGAGAGCTGCTGATGTGAATCGTCACATCATTATCAACAGTAAATTTTTCAGTATGCTTTTTAGTGTTTTGCGCTTCTACATTACTTAAGAAAAGGAAGGTAACAGCGATAAGACTAAATATTACTCGATGAATCTTTATCATGATTTTCTTTTTTTAATTGATTTAAATTCTTTTTCAATCGTTGCAATAATTGCAACCTCATTTTAAGATTTTCGATCAATGCAGTGATCGTCATATCATTAACCCCGATAGTGTTAAGTTCCTTGGTCAGATTTTCATATTCTTGACCAAGTTCTTTTACTTTCTCTAAGTAGGCATCTACCATTTCTTGTTCATCCGGGGTTACTTTTAAGTTGGCCAACTCTGCATTAATGGATGAGATGAAATATGTTTCTACCTTCTTAAGGTCAGGTGATAAGTCAGCTAATGTTAGCTTAGTTTTTTTATTGGATTGACTTGGACTAACGTTTTGTTTAGGGCTAGCTTTGGTCAGGAGTTCTTGTTTGGGCACTACGGTCTCTTCTATTGGCTTAATGTCGGGTGCAGTAGAGGAATCAACTGGAGCAGGTGACTCAACAATTGCATCGCCATTGATTTCTGCCGGTGCTGAATCTTTTAGGATAGAATAAGCTACCCAGGCCAGACAGATAAATAGTACAGACGCGGCAGCTAATTGTAGCCAGACCGGGATCAGTCGTCTTTCTGGTTTTTGCGGTAATGACTTTTCCAGCTTTTGCAGAAAGCGACCTTCATGCCCCTTGGGTAAAGAAGGAGATGTTTGGTTCCTTTCCCGCTCAAACAAATCTCTAATATCCTGAGCCATAATGCTGTTGTTTTAAAAGTATTTTTAATTTTTGTTTCCCTCTCCTCAATTGTGTTCTGGAAGCAATAATGCTGATATCCAGAATCTGTGAAATTTCCTCGTGGCTATACCCTTCGATCAGGTATAACATGATCACTCGTTTGTATTTGTCTGGAAGACTTAAGATGACTTTTTTTATTTCATCTATAGTGACAGAGTCTTCTACTTCCCAGTTGTTGTCTTCGTCCGGAATATCAATATCAATTTCTCGCTCAAACTGAATACTCCTTTTTTTTAGTTTGAGATTATCAAGACATTTATTGATTACGATTTTTTTTAGCCATGCTCCAAAAGTTACTTCTCCTTTATATTGCCCAATCTTCTGAAAGGCATTGATAAAAGCTTCCTGCATGGCATCCTCCGCATCTTGAGCGTTATTCATCAATCGATTTGCAATTATGAACATGCCCTTACAATATTGCTGGTACAGTTGAAACTGTGCTTCCCGATCGTTTTGTCGACATTGTTCAATAAGTTGTTGAGAGATGCTACTGTTCATTTATGTTTTTCGAAGCTTATTTATCCTAAAGACGACGCAGTATTTCAAGCGTTGCAAAAAATAATAATTTTAATCTGTTCTTTTTATTTAGCGGGTCTTTAAGGCATAAAAGGTTTTATTCTCTTCGAGGTACGGAATTATTCCGAACATCTTTAGTTTGTATTTGTATTAATGATCAGCGAAAAAAGAAAATATACCTATGCGACTTCAGTCTAAAGAACTAGCTTTGTCGCAATTACAGAAAACGAACATACTAGCAGCCTAAGAATGAGAGCGATTTTATTTTTCACAATTACGGCGATCTTTTGGGGCTTGAATTTTCATTTGGCAAAGATAATGTTGAATGAAGTGCGATTTATCGAGGCAGGTTTTTGGCGTTATTTCTTTGGTGTCCTTCCTTTATTAGTATTAGCCTACAAAGGATTACCCTCTTTGAAGATCATACAGGAACAGTTCAAAGGAATTTTTTTAGTTGGATTTGTGTGTTTATTCGGATTTAACTTATTCTTCTTTTTGGGGCTGATGAATAGTCCGGCTATTAATGGCGCCTTAATCGTTAGTTTAACGCCTGCGCTGACAATTCTTTTTTCAAATAGAATTTTAAAGACACCTTTAGAGCGAATGCAATTGCTCGGAGTAGGAATCTCATTAATAGGAGTACTGTATCTTATTCTGAAAGGAAATTTCAGCAGTTTAGCGCAAATTGAGTTCAGTAAAAGCGATTTATTGCTTTTGGTCTCCAGTTCCTTTTTTGCATTACAAAATGTCTGGGTTAAAAAGTATGCGGGGGTTATATCCAATAGGAATTTTACTTTTTTGACTAATCTGATCTGTATGTTAAGCTTTCTTTTGATCTTGCCATTTATTGGAATGGAGCCTGTTTTGAGCCATTCAGCTGTTTTTTGGCTATCTGCAATTGGGATTGGTTTCTTCGGGACAGCAGTCGCTTATTTTCTCTGGAATGCCGGAATTAAGCTGACCAGTGCCAATCAGGCAGGGGTATTTATTAACGTTGTTCCGTTTTCTACAGCAATTTTTTCAGTAATCCTTGGAGAGCAATTATTTTCCTACCATTTAATAAGTGGCATATGTATTGTCTTGGGAATCTTTGTAATGCGAAGATAAATAGACCTAAAAGAAGCACTATCTCCCTCCTTCAAAGGTTAAGTTTCTCAATTAATCCTAATTTTTTTTCCTTACAAACAATAAACGAACTGTTAAGAAAGTTTTAATACCGAACTTTTTGAAGAACGGAAAACGTATTTTTTAACCTTTAGATCTGCAGTTGCAGAACTTTTTAAACCTTGTCTATGACGCAAAAGTTTACACAAAATGATCTTATCAGGTTTATTTACAAAGAGACATCCGTAAGAGAAACCCTGGCCATCCGGGAAGCATTGAATGCTGATTTTGACTTGTTTGTTGAGTATCAAAAGCTTTATCAGGCTTATCAACAACTTCCGAAGGTTACTTTTAGCCCTTCCAAATCAACGATTCAAGATATCCTGCAATACAGCCACCGTTCAGCCCTACCGGCATACAGATAGTCGACTTTAAAGATTTACCTGGACACATAGCCCTTAATGGTTTTTTAACTATTAAGGGCTTTTGTTTTGCCTTTGGCGGTCTAAAAGATACCGTTGATTTCGTATAGAATACTGCGAGCTACAAAAAAATAAGAATTGTCAGGCCCCTTTTTGTAATGCGTATATTTAGCGGTAAATTGGCTAGGTGAAACAAAAGATAAAACTTTTTGTAAAATAAATTCAACAAAAGTTGTTTGATAAAAACAAAAAGTTTATTTTTGTTTTGCAATAAAACAAAGTTGTTTTAAAAACGCACTTTATCATTTTATATTATCATAAGTGTAAGTAAGGACAGACTGAAAAATTTCCAACTGATTGTTCTAAATTAATAAGTCTATCTCCAAGAGATAATCTCCCTAAAAGTCGCACTTAAATTAAATTACGGAATAATGTCAAGTAAAAATCAAGAAGCAAAATTAAAAGCACTTCAACTAACTGTTGATCGTTTGGAAAAAACCTACGGGAAAGGTGTCGTCATGAAAATGGGCGACAAACAGGTCGTCGAAATAGATACTATCCCTACTGGTTCACTTAGTCTTGATGTCGCTTTAGGTATCAATGGATTCGCAAAAGGTCGAATTGTTGAAATCTACGGCCCAGAATCTTCTGGAAAAACGACTCTAGCGATCCACGCTATCGCTGAATGTCAAAAGAATGGCGGAATCGCTGCATTTATTGATGCGGAGCACGCTTTTGACCGATTTTATGCAGAAGGTCTTGGAGTGGATACGGATAACTTGTTGATTTCTCAACCTGATAATGGTGAACAAGCACTTGAAATTACAGAAAACCTTATTCGCTCAGGTGCGATTGATATTATTGTAATTGATTCTGTTGCAGCACTTGTACCACGAAGTGAGATTGAAGGAGAGATGGGAGATTCGAAAATGGGATTACAAGCTCGTTTGATGTCTCAGGCGATGCGTAAATTAACTTCTACAATTGGTCAAACAGGAACTTGCTGTATCTTTATTAATCAACTTCGGGAGAAGATTGGTGTAATGTTCGGTAACCCGGAAACGACTACTGGTGGTAACGCTTTGAAGTTCTATGCTTCTCAACGACTTGATATTCGTAAGAGTGGATCTGCGATTAAAGATAAAGAAGGAAATGTTGTTGGTAACCACGTTAAGGTTAAGGTAGTAAAGAACAAACTTGCACCTCCTTTCCGTATTGCTGAGTTTGATATTATGTACGGAGAAGGTATCTCTAAGACTGGAGAGATCGTTGACCTAGGAGTTGACCAGGGCATTATCAAGAAAAGCGGTGCCTGGTACAGCTATGATGACGCGAAGATTGCACAAGGTCGAGAAGCTGCAAAGCAATTCTTCATGGATAATCCGGAAGTAGCTCTTGAGGTAGAAAGAATGATCAAGGATAGAATTAATGGCATAGAAGAGCCGGTGAAAGAAAAAGCACCAGTAGAAGAAGCCTTAGCCGCTTCTGAAAATGGCAAAGAAAAATAAATCCTCCAAAGTAGGATTTGTTTATAAATAAAAAGCCCTTTCGCATTATGTGTGAAAGGGCTTTTCTGTTTTTATTATTCGCTGGTAGTATCTCTTCGCAATGCGAGCGAGATACTACCCTTTGATAAACATATCTTTCGCTTCTAAAAAGGTTGATAGACTTACACTTTTATCTACTGTTTAACTAGTATTCCTTATTGGAAATTTTTATCCTTATTTTTGAACAAAGGATGTAAACAAATATGTTTATAACCTCAGAGGACTCTACCAAATAAAAAGATCAATATGAATAATGAATCTCCGCGAGTATGTATAATTGGTGCCGGATGCTCCGGAATAACAGCTATTAAGAACTTGGTTCAGGCAGGCGTGAAAGAAGTAGTTTGTTATGAGCAAAACGATCAAGTAGGAGGAAACTGGATTTTTACTCAAAAAGTAGCACATAGCAGTGTTTGTGAAACAACACATATTATTAGTTCGAAAACCATGTCCGCTTACGAAGGCTACCCAATGCCGGATGATTATCCCGATTATCCTTCACATCGACAGGTGTTGGCATATTTTCAAGCCTATGCCAGGGACTTTGGTTTATTAGAGTATATTCAGTTTAACACTAAGGTGGCAAAAGTAGAGAAGCAGGGAGATGAAAAATGGACGGTTCAGCTAGAGAGCGGAAAACAGGAAACCTTTGATTATCTACTCATTGCGAATGGCCATCACTCGGTCCCGCGTAACCCAGAATTTAAAGAGGCTTTTACTGGAAAGTATTTACACTCACATGAGTTTAAGAATAATCAGGGCTTTGAAAATGAAAAAGTACTTGTCGTTGGGGCCGGTAATTCTGCCTGTGACTGTGCGGTAGAGATTAGCCGCGTTGCAGAACAAGTGGATATTAGTATACGAACTGCACAACATATTATCCCGAAATTTTTCTTAGGCCGTCCATCGGATACCTTTAATGGGAATATGGTTTGGTTGCCAAGATTCATTCAAAAACCACTACTAAGCTTAGCACTAAAAATTCAAGTTGGAGATTATCGATCCTATGGTTTGGAAAGACCCAAGCATCATGTGATTGAAGCACATCCAACATTAAACTCAGAGCTGCTGTATAAAATCAGACACGGTAAGGTCAACCCAAAAAGAGGGATTAAAAAGGTAGAAGGTAAAAAAGTAACCTTCTTAAACGGAACAACAGAAGAGTATGATACTATGGTTGCTGCGACTGGTTATCAGATTGCGACTCCTTTCTTTGATCGGGAATTTCTGGATTACTCTGAGAGTGATCGGGTACCATTATATCTGAGAATGTTCCACCCGGAACATCCGACCTTATTGTTTATTGGTCTATGTCAACCTCAGGGAGCAGTCTGGCCACTGAGTGATGCACAATCAAAAATCGCAGGCAATTATATTGCAGGAAGATGGCAATTTCCGCAGAACATTAAGCAATTAGCAGAAAAAGATTCTGATCAAATAGAACGAGAATTCTTACAACGTAAACGACACACAGTCGAAGTACACTATCATCAATATCTAAAGCAATTACAAAGACAAGTCCCTAAAGGTGCTCCATCTTGGAAAGAGGCTACGCCTCTTCCAGGTTAACAGTAATACGTAATGCTTTAAGGCCTTCAGCTCCTTGTAACTTGTCCAATTCAAGATCTTCAACCTCCGGCAAAATGTAATTTTTTTGCTTGAGGTATTCGATATACTCCATATATTCCAACTTATCTTTTTCTTGTAGATAAACGATTGCTACTTTGCCGGCGACCGTTAATCTTTCTCCTGTTCCTTTAATAACAGCCTTGTCAATTCGTTTCTTTAAAATCTCATATCGGACATTATAAGAACCATCAACATCGAATTGCTTTTCATCCATCCGGAATCGAATACTAAGCGGATTATTATAAACAAAGAGTAATTGAGCAGTTTTTAGTGGGACGGGTAATTTGCCAGATAAATTTTCAACCAAGCGTGTGATATCACAGGAATTGACTAATTGCCAAATTCTAAAATTTTTGAGGAAGAAAGGACTGAAACCACCGTCTTTAAGTAAAGCCTCCCCTAAGTATATGTTATATTCAACACCATCCGTTTTATACTTCTCAAAATAGTGAGGCAAAACCTTTTGCATTTTATGGTCATCCTTTTCCATAAAGTGACTAATCGCAGAGTTTAACTGACTTACACTTTGCTCGTAGGCTTTACGTTGCTTATAGATAATGTTTAAGTTATCATCAAGTTCGTTGAGATAATTATCATAAGGCTCCTTAGAAAGATATGGGTGTCGATTGTATAATTGTTCAAGAAGCGGATGAATTTCATTAGTCAATAACTCTACAATTAAAGATTCATCGCTGGAAATGAACTCGCTTGAGATTCGATCCAAAATGTTACCTACCTTAATAATATAGGCATCCATTAAATGGAACGGAAGTTCACTATCCCAGGTCTTCATTAAAGAGATTACACGTTCTAGGTTTTCTGCCAGGTCGGCCTGAATAGATTCATTTCTCAATTTGGAAGAACCAACAATATCAGCTTGTCCATAAAGCGGATAAATATCACTAAAGACTATGGGGTCTATCGATCCATCAAAATTTGGGAGCGTGCGTCTGATTTCATAGTTCGTTGCTACTTCTTCAAACTTCCACTTTACACTACTGTGGATCGACGTAAATTGCTGTTGAATAAAGTGATTAATCATGTTGTCCAACTCCTGCATATATTTATCAGAACCTAAAGACATTAAATCAAAAAATTCTTTTAACTGCAATAAAGTTAGGGCATTAAATTTCATCGCATTCGGAATACCAATTTCCAAAATCGAACTTAATTCACCATCACGATCAAAAAGAGGCATTAGGATTAATCCTTTTATTCCTTTATTTAACAGACTCTGGATGACCGGCGAAGACTTATCATCCATTTGACTCAAGTCATCAAATAGAATAGGGTCTTTAGCAGTAAATGCTCTTTCGTAAATACTTGGATTTTTTTCATCCCCTTTAATAAATGAGATGTCATTAGTCTCCAATAAACTATAAGATTGCCCTTGAAAAAACTTGGCAAAGGTGATCATCACCATACCAATTTCAAGCGCCGGAATCTGGAGATAATTTCGAAGTTGTTGCTCGAGAAATGGTAAAAAATGATCAGGGCCCATTTCTTCATCCGTAAGGGTAACTTTGTTTTTAAGAAGGGACATAGTCTCCATACCTGTTACATCATAGAAGGTCCCAATTACAAACCCGATAAATTTGAAATTCTCAGGCGGGAAAGCATCTAGCCAAAGTGATTCATCATAGATATTGTTGAGCAGTTTACTGATTTTCTTCTTACTTAATTTCTTAAGTGGTTGGAGTGGAATAGCCTCGACAAAATCATTTTTGATTTGTATCTCAAAATGCTTTTCCAAGCCGGACTTAACATTTTTGAAGGTAACTATCCGGGCATGAGGGTCGTTAATTTCTATATTATAAAACTTCTTTAAAAGAAAAGCTCCTGCACGAATAATAGAGGTAATCATATTCTCTTTATGAGCAAGGTCAAGCTTGATCATCCAATCTCCTGTATTGAATAATTCTATAGTTGCAGGGGTTTGGAAGTATAGAGATTTCTTAAAGGGAGATCCAATAAAACTCTTTTGCTGATTCAAAAACATATAAGGAAACATCCCACCAAGAATATTTTGCAGATGTTCGTCGTCCATTTCTTTAAGCTTCTCTCCATTTAATTCCGTGAGGAAAGCGGCCGTTTTATACATGGGTGAAATAGCCGTTTTTGTATAAGAACAATCAGCATGTGAGAGTGCGCTAAGTTTATTAAGATAAGGCTCGAAGCTCAGTTCCGAGACATATGGAAAGTTATTCATCTTCTTGAGATATTCCATAAAAGTCTGTGTCGGAATGTATTCCTGATTGAAAAAATCGCTTTGACCGATTGGACTAGCCGTCTTATTCATGTCTTATTATTTTACACTCAAATGAATGAGCAGAAGTTTTATTAACCTTATTATGTTGAAAAAACCATCAAAGAGCCCTAAAAGTTTTACATAAGATACGTAATTCTATAAGTAAAGGATTGGCAAGAGCTGTTTTAGAGGTTAAAGAAGCGTAAAAATTAAGCGACTTTAAGGTGTGAATTCGATTATAATGAAATTTTTTTCATGGATGAACCAACTACCTTTTAACAATTGGGCTCTTTGAATTGACACATAAAATATAAAGCGACCAATCTTAGGTCTATTTCAAAGTTTAACACAAGATTTATGAGGAATGCAATACTATTGCTACTGATGATTTTATGCCTTGACTTAAGCGCTCAGCAAGAAGACTTAGGAGAATCAACCACCTACGAGATTGGAAACGTAAAAGTAATCGGTGCAGTGCATAGCGATCCCGAAGCAATCATTGCAGTTAGTGGACTTAAGGTGGGAAGTAAAATAGATATTCCCGGAATAAAAATTAATAAAGCTATGAAGGCACTCTGGGATCTGCAGTTATTCCAGGATCTCGAAATTCGGCAAGCAAAAGTTATTGAAGATGTAGTTTTTCTCGAAATTGAAATTCTGGAACTGCCGAGACTCGGTGAATTTAGCCTCAAAGGAATCAAAAAGTCAGAAGAGGAATATCTACTTAAAGAAGTCGCTAAAGTTATACACAAAGGACGGATACTTACAAAGTATAAAGAGCAGCAAGCCAAAGAGGTAATTACAAATTATTACGACGATAAAGGATATCCGGATGCTGTGATTTTTACTAAGAAGAAAAATGATACTAGGTTTCAAAATACTATTAACCTAGAATTCGATATTGATAAGAGAAAGAAGGTCAAAATTTTACAAATCAGTTTTGCGGGCAACGAAAATATTTCAACAAGAAAACTGAAAAAATTGATGACGTTCACCAATGAAAAAAAGCGACTGTTCAAAAAGTCATTGTTGACCGAAGAAGGATTTAATGAAGATAAAAAAGCGATCATCTATTACTATCAAACCAAAGGGTTTCTTGATGCGCAGATTATTGCTGATAGTGCTTGGGTGAACGAGGAAAATGATTGGTGCATCCATTTGATCATAGACGAAGGCCTAAAGTATAATATTAAAAATATCGTTTGGGAAGGTAACTCGGTCTACCCTGATGAAGTGCTACAAGCTGTTCTGGATATAAAAAAAGGAGATGTGTATGATCCACACTTATTAGAACAACGCTTGCAGTTTAGTCCTGATGGAAGAGATATAAGTGCCATTTATATGGATAACGGATACTTGTTTTTTAAAATAGAATCAGAAGAAACGAGTATTGTAGACGATTCAATTTCGCTAAGAATAAAAATTCAGGAAGGACCAATTGCAACAATTGGAAAAGTGAGTATTAAGGGAAATACCGTAACCAAAGAAGAAGTAATTCGACGAGAGATTCGAACACTTCCGGGGGATCGCTTTAGTCGTGCTGCTGTAATTCGAAGTCAGCGAGAAATTATTAACCTTGGATTTTTTAACCCTGAAACGATCGATATGAACACCACCGTTCATCCCGAAACGGGAACAGTCGATCTGGAGTATATCGTAGAAGAAAAATCTAGTGATCAGTTCGAACTTTCTGCAGGCTGGGATCCGGCTTCCAATCAGTTGATAGGGACACTAGGACTTAGTTTTAATAATATTTCCATGAATAATCTATTTGATCCGTCCGCATGGAACCCTTTTCCCCGCGGTGATGGTCAGCGGTTTTCTATTCGCTTACAAAGTACTGGTAAGCAATACCAATCATACAATTTTTCTTTTTCCGATCCATGGCTTGGCGGAAAGAAACCGACTAATCTCACCGTTGGGGGATTTTTTACGAATCGAAGATTTGACACAGATGAAGGGGTTACTCAACGATTTAATATTCTTGGATTATCTGGAAATGTAAGTACACGGCTACAATGGCCTGATGATAATTTTGTGTCTTCAACTAGCTTACATTTTAATCGAATCACTCTGGATGATTGGTCAGTCGATGGATTCCAACTGGAAGATGGTACACCAGTTTCGGATGGAGTATTTAATAATTTTTATATAAAACAAACTTTTTCCAGACATACCTTAAATCATCCAGTATTCCCAACAAGAGGTTCTAATATATCATGGTCAATACAGTTTACACCACCATATTCTCTTTTTAATGGTTCCGATCCTAAAGTAGAAAGTCCGGCAGAAACCTATAAGTGGCTAGAGTATTATAAGACGAGATTTAGTGCGGAAGCCTATCAGTCGCTCGGCAAAAAGTTAGTGCTTAAAGGTTCTGCAAAACTCGGATTAGTCGGAGCTTATAATAATGAAATTGGCCTTTCTCCTTTTGAGCGATTTTGGTTTGGAGGGAATGGTCTGGATGCGCAACAAGGATTTACGGGCATTGACCTTATTAGTATGAGAGGCTATAACGCCACCTCTGATTTTCCGGTTAATGAAAACGGAGGGGCAACATTTTTTCAAAAATATTCCGCAGAGTTACGGTATCCAATTGTACAAAGTGCTGCCTCTACTATTTACCTAACGGGCTTTGTAGAAGCAGGAAATGCATGGAATGACCTTGATAAGGTTAATCCATTTGATCTTAAAAAATCAGCGGGATTGGGCCTGAGAATTCATCTGCCCATGTTTGGCTTAATAGGATTTGATTATGGGATAGGATTTGACAAGACGCCCACAGGTGAGGGAGGATATCTTTCTCGCTATGGCAGGATTAATCTTGTGTTAGGGTTCGAACCTGATTAGAAACTCCCCAAAGATAAAGAACAAGGAAGGCGAAGCATCTCCGGCAAATGAGCTGGGGGTGCTTCTGTTTTTGGAAATTAAGGATCTTTGATACAATCTAAAATAACTTCTATGCAACCTGGATCGTTAATTATAGTTAACAGAACAGACATGAGAGTTAAAATCTCATTATTTTTAATTCAATATGAAAAAGCGAAAAAACAGATTGCCCTTGTTTTTAACCCTTGGTAGCCTATTATTGCTACTCATCTTTCAGGGGGTCTGGCTTCAGAGTTGCTATCAACAAGAAGAGGAAGATCTTAGAGAACGAGCAGATGAGGTGTTTTTGGACGCAGTCCGTGGTATCGAAGATGCGATCTTACGTGACATGGTAATGGACCCTGTTGATTTTTTTTGTGACGATAGTACTTCGATCTCTGATCTCACGGTCGCTTTTGGCTTGAACATGGATTCTGTTCAAAACTTCATCGCTTCTGCCGAAGATTTTTCGAAAAGAATTGCCTTACAAAACGAAGGCCCCTTAGATCCTTCTGACTTTCACATCCGAACAGATCGACGAAAAAATAAAAAAGATCGAACCTTTGGTTCGCTGACTTTCTTTATGGCAATGACGGATGATAGTGATTACTATGAGCCATTTTTGGAAAATTGTGAAGAAAACGATCAGACCTTACTTCTCTTAGATAATGAACTACAAAAAACGCTTCCTTCAGCTGATTTACCAATAGGGCATAAACTGGCATTATTGCACGATGGTGAAGCCCGACAACCAGGCTTCTATTCAACAACTCAAACAGATATCTTGAGAGGAGGAAGTTATGCTTTGTTTTTTCCAGAGTATCAATTATATCTTTTACAACGAATTCTGCCACAGATCCTATTTTCAGCTCTACTGTTTAGCGTGATCCTATTAAGCTTTTATGTTATCTGGCAAAGTCTTGAAAAGCAGCGGCGACTAACAGATCTAAAGAACGATTTTATTAGCAATGTTACTCATGAACTCAAAACACCAATCACAACCGTTGGTGTGGCAATCGAAGCAATGAGTAGTTTTAATGCTATGGATAACCCTGCCAGAACCAAAGAATATCTAGAAATATCTAAGCATGAGTTAGATCGCCTCACCATTCTTGTCGATAAGGTGTTAAAGATGTCACTTTTCGAAAAGCAAGCTCCAGAGTTGAAGATTGAGTATTTAGACCTAAAGATACTAACTCAGGAAATCCTGGAAAGTATGAAACTGCAATTCGAAAAATTTACGGCGAAAGTTGATCTTAAAGCACTTGGTAACTCTTTTCAACTAGAAGGCGATAGAATCCATTTGACATCTGTTATCTATAATTTAATTGACAATGCACTTAAATATAGTCCTGGCCATCCTCATATTGAACTTTGCTTGAAAGAAGAGCCGAATCAGATTTGTTTTGAGGTAAAAGATAAAGGAATAGGTATCCCTAAGGTGTATTTAGATAAAATATTTGACCAGTTCTTTCGCGTTCCGAATGGAGATCAGCATGACATAAAAGGACATGGACTAGGCTTAAGTTATGTTGCAGGAGTTATTCAAAAACATCGTGGCGATATTGAAGTTGATAGTATCTTGAATCAAGGAACTCAATTTACCATACGAATACCTAAGAAATATGCATAAAACGAAAATTCTTTACGTTGAAGACGAGTTGTACTTAGGAAAGATTGTGAAAGAAAGCTTAGAGAGTCGGGATTTCGAAGTCAAAATGCTAAGCGATGGACTTAATATTTTGCCTATTCTCGAAAGTTTTCAACCTCATATATGTGTTCTAGATGTGATGCTCCCAAAGAAGGATGGTTTTACTATTGGGCAAGAGGTACGAGAAAAAAGGCCAGAGCTTCCAATCATCTATCTTACTGCAAAAAATCAACTTGCTGATGTTGTAAAAGGCTTTAATTCAGGAGGGAATGATTATGTTAAAAAGCCCTTCAGTATGGAGGAGCTCATCCTGAGAATCAATAATATATTGAACTTATCTAAGCAACAAACTAGCGCAAATACAAACGATCAGGGTATCGCAATTGGCAGCCTAAAGTTTTTACCTAAAAAATATGAACTCCATTTTAATGGGGAAGTTCGTAAACTAAGTAATCGAGAAGCACAGTTGTTGCATATCTTTGCTAATCACCAAAATCAATCCATTGGTAGAAAGGAAATCCTGATGGAAGTTTGGGGAGATGACTCTATCTTTAACTCTCGAAATCTTGATGTTTATATCAAAAAGATTAGGGGATATTTCAAATCAGATAGTCATCTGGAAATAGTTACACTCAAAGGTTATGGATACCATTTTGTTGTAGGGTGAAAACTATTGTAACAATAAAAATACATTTTTTTGCAATGATATCGTGACCTTGGCTCGCATGTCAAATAAAATGGCAAATTTGTTGTATAGATACTAGTATTGCAGTATGAGCTGAATATTTGAAGCTCATAATAGGGATTGGTGTCTTCAATCCTTTAATTAACCTCTCGTTCCCATATAAGTATATTTTTGAATTACCCGCTCTCAGGTGAATAACAAACAGAACTGTTACTAAAGAAAGCTCCTGAGAAAATGAAATTGACACTCCTTTGCATTTTAATGCTAACATCCTTTGGTAGTTTGCATTCGCAGATTGTAACTACTTATGCTGGTATCCCTGATTCTGTTGGATACACAGATGGCCCTATTGAATCTTCTACTTTTAATAATCCGCACGGTATAGCTGTTGGGACAGATGGTACCATTTATATTGCTGATCGGTTTAATCATACCATTCGAAAAATAGGTACAGATGGAATAGTCTCAACGATAGCGGGACAAGCCGGGCTTAGCGGAGACCTTGATGGATCAGGGGCAGAAGCGCTATTTTATGAACCATGGGGGATTACTGTTGATAACTCAGATAATATATTTGTTGCGGATACCCGAAATAATAAAATTAGAAAAATAAGTCCTGAGGGGAATGTCACAACCTATGCTGGCACAGGTTCATATGGTATTTCTAGTGGACCGGGGAATGTATCTACCTTTGGTTTTCCTACAGGAATTGATGTTGATAGTGATGGCAATGTTTACGTCGCAGACCATAATACCCATATCATCCGCCGAATTAGTATTTCTGGATTCGTTACGACGATTGCCGGAACACCGTATATACTAGGAGATGTAGATGGAGCAGCTAATGCTGCATCCTTTAATCGCCCTTACGGATTAACGGTTGATCAGGAAGGTAATATTTATGTAGCAGATGAATGGAATCATAAAATCCGGAAAATTTCAACAGATGGTATAGTCAGTACGGTTGCAGGGGAAGGATCAGAGGGGGATTCTGATGGAATAGGTGAGGATGCTGAATTCAGATTTCCCTGGGATATTACGATTGATGATGACGGAGATTTATATGTTGCAGATGGCTTTAATTATGCGATTAGAAAAATCGTTCTTGGAAATGAAAATGTCGTTACTACCTATGCAGGAACTTTAGGGACTGCGGGAGCCTTTGATGGATATGGAAATGGTGCAAGGTTCGTAAGCACTACGGGGATTGCTTATTCTGCTTATCAGGATGAAATATTTGTAGCAGATGCCTATAATGATATTATCCGTAGGGTAACAGACATCAACCACGAGTTGGAGGTGCAATTAGTAGAAGGAGCTGTACTGGACTGCCCTGAGAATAATATCCGGATTGAAGTATCACCTAAAGTCTTTGAAGCTTATGAATATTACATAAACGGCGACTTAGTTGAGCTCTCTCAGGAACCTTTTTTCGAAACCACTCATCCTGACGGAGGTACCCATCAAATACGGATAATTCCATACTATGATTTAATACCTGGAAATAAAGCAGAATTTGAATTTGAAAGATATGAAGTAGAACAAGCGACAATACAAGCCGCTTCGGAATTAATATTCTTTGAAGGAGATTCTGTTGAACTTCAGGCTAATGAAGGAGTAGAATACTTTTGGTCTACCGGCGAGACTACACGAGATATTATGGTCAACACGTCGCAGGAAGTTACAGTTGAAGTCATTGATGATAATGGTTGCGCTTCACAATCAGCAGTAACAGAAGTAGAGGTTACACCTATCCCCCCTGTGATCAATGCGGTACTTAATGGTCCAGTATCCTTTTGTCTCAGCCAAAATATTTCCCTTAGCACTAATTACTCAAGTGAGCTACAATGGTATTTGGATGGAGAGGCTATACAGGATGCTACAGAAGTAAACTATTTCCCTCTCCAAAGCGGACTCTATCAAGTCGAACATACCTTAGAAAATGGCTTAACGATTATTTCGGAACCTGTGGAAGTAGAAGTTATTTCTAGTCCTATTCTTGATTTCTCGGCAAATAATATTGTTAGACCACTGGACCGGATAGAAATAGCGAACACAAGTGAGAATGTAACAGATGTTTCCTGGATACTCACCAATGGTACAGAGCAGTTTACTTCTTCTGAATTTAATCCAATTTTTGAATTAGAGACCTCTGGAGAATATGATTTAACGCTGATTGGTGAAAACGGGAATACGGGGTGCTTAGATACGCTAAATAAAGAAGAGTATATAAAAGTACTAAGTGAATCAGATTTACCGGATGACGTTTTCGTCGCTAATATCTTTACCCCCAATAATGATGGAAATAATGACATCCTTTTTGCAAGAGGAAAGGATTTGGTTAGCCTTGACTTCATGGTTTATGACCAGCAAGGACAGTTAGTTTTTAGGTCAACGGACAAGCAAATTGGATGGGATGGAAGGATAAAGGGCAGTGACCCAATAAGTGCAAACTATCATTTTGTGCTTAAATATATCAATCGATTTGGTACTTCAAAAGCATTGAAAGGAAAGGTTGTTTTACTACGATAACAACCATTTAATTCACCACGGCTAATTTTACCCGAAGTTATGAGAACACTAATTACAAGAACAATATTTTTACTATTATTTTTGGTTGTCCTTCATGAGAAAAGTAATGCTCAAGAAAACCGCTTCGCACAAGAAGAAATAATTTTACGTGCTTTGGCACCATCCTCTCTTGGGGCGATAGAAGAAAATAATGGGCAACTACAAGCAAGTTATCGTTCGCGTTGGGACCAGGATACGCCATATCGGGATATGTTTTTAGCATATCAATACCGATTAAAAGAGTTTACACTGGGTGGTAAGCTGATGCAGAATGATGCAGGAGTTGCTTCCCTGGCGGTTGCAAAGTTAACGCTTGACTTAGCCTATCAAAAAATATTGAACCGCTCCGGAGATCGATTTAGCTTTGGGGCCAGTGCCGGAGTAGTACAAAATCGTATGCTTAGCGGTCAATTGAAATTTGATTCACAATACAATGAAAATACTGGATTTCAAGAAGAGTATAACAGTGGGGAGACCCTTATGCTCGACAATCAAATCAATCCAATTTTTGACGCCGGATTTTCTTTTCAGAAATTTTTCTTTGCATCGGACTTAACGCTCGGGCTGTCAGCCCAAAACCTGACGCGATACAGACAACAATTCTTAAGCGAAGCGGTCAATACTCCTCGGACCTATAATGCTTATGCTAGATATAATATCGAACTAGCGGATGAAATAGGAGCGGGAGTATTTATACATTACCAGTATTATGCGGGGATTCATGTGCCTTTGGTACTTGTTCAGGGCCGCTATTTGATTGACGATGAAATCGAAATTAGTGCAGGTCTTGGTAAGCGATTATATAACACGGCTTTAGTGACAGCAGGTATGAAATGGAAAGGACTGGGCGTAAACTTGAGTTATGAGATGGGAGCAGAAAAAAACTTATTAGCGAATCAGATTTTTGAAGTGGGTGTATCCTACCAATTGAAGATTGAGTATTAGGACGGTTCAAAAGAATTCTAAACTTTTAGAAAATAGCCAAGATTGAATCTGGAATTTCCAATTTTGAATAAAAATCACTTATCGATAATTCCGTCTAACTGCTTATGGATCATGTAAACCTAAAAACTAATCTTCATTCAATATTATTTTATTCGAGATTCAATATTCTTTCAAACAACCCTGTTCGAGTATTGATTATTTACTGGCTTCAACTACATTTTTTAATCTGCGAAGATCCGCCATTTGTTGTTTCTTCATCTGACCTTTCATAAAAAAAGAAAAGAGGTTAAAGATTGCGGGCTTTAACCGGACATGGGTATTCGTTACGACTCGGGTACCTCCACCTAAATTAAGGAATTTAAACTCAAGATCAGTCTCCATATTTTTATGAGAAAGGTGAGTCTTAAAGGACTTTTCCGGAATGATATCCAAAACCCTTTCTTGTACCTCTAATTTACCTGCACTGTCTTTGTAGATGTGAGTCGCCGTACTACCCTTTCCACGGTTTCTGCCTTTTTTAGGTTGATAAGTCTCAAAGCCATCTACCCAACGATGCAAATGTTTTGAACTTACCGTGAATCGGTATACTTCCTTGATACTTCGATTAATCTCTATACTGGAACTAAACTTCATGTTGACAATAAATTAGACTACAAGTTAAAAGGACTTATTTTAATACAAAAGTAAATCGCAAAAGTTGATCTAAGGTTTTCTGCTTTGCCTGGAATTTTCTTTTTATTCACCGATAATACCTGATAAGCCTTCGTAGGGAAAACGAGCAAGATAGATTCCAAAGTAAGGATACATCGCGCGCGAACCACCGTTGGATCCAGGATGTAACTCCGTGAATAAAAAAAGCGAAGACCTCTGTGTAAAGATCCTCGCTTATAAAAGTTTCTAGTTTATATCCTTGAAGATGGATCAACCATCGTAAGTTTGTTTTACTTCAACAATCTCATAACCTTCGATTACATCATCCGGTTTGATATCGTTGAAATTCTTGATACTAATACCACACTCCATTCCATTTCTAACTTCTTTAACATCATCCTTGAAGCGCTTAAGCGAAGAAATTTCACCAACAGCACCTTCCTTCGTAGGGAAAATAACGATTCCATTACGGATAAGGCGAACTTTAGTATTACGAGTGATCTTGCCTTCTTCTACAAGACAACCGGCAATGGTACCAACCTTACTGATTTTGTAAGTTTCTTGTACACGTACTTGCGCGATAATCTTCTCTTCTTTAGTTGGCTCCAACATTCCTTCGATCGCCATCTTAATCTCTTCGATTGCTTCGTAGATAATAGAATATCCTTTGATTTGTACACCTTCACGCTCTGCTAATTTACGAGCTCCGAGTGATGGACGAACCTGGAAACCAATGATGATCGCATCAGAAGCCGATGCAAGCAATACGTCAGACTCAATGATTTGTCCAACCGCTTTATGAATAACATTAACCTGTACAGTCTCGATTGATAATTTGATCAAGGAATCTGAAAGTGCCTCAATAGAACCATCCACATCACCTTTAACGATAAGATTAAGTTCTTTAAAGGTACCTAATGCAAGACGACGACCAATCTCATCTAAGCTAATACGTTTGTTTGCTCGGTTGGCTTGCTCACGAGAAATTTGAGCTCGTTTCGATGCAATTCTTCTTGCTTCCGGTTCATTCTCTGTTTCTTTAAATTTCTCACCTGCTTGTGGTGCACCACTAAGCCCAAGTACAAGGACAGGAGTTGAAGGCCCTGCATCTTTTACTTTTTTACCTCGCTCATTAAACATAGCTTTTACCTTTCCGGAATATTCACCAGCTACTAAAGGATCTCCAACGTGGAGTGTACCTGTTTGTACTAACATCTTCGTTACATATCCCCGACCTTTATCGAGAGATGCCTCCAGGATAGTACCTGTTGACATACGATCAGGATTAGCTTTCAGCTCAAGCATTTCTGCCTGAAGTAAAACCTTCTCCAGAAGTTCATCAATATTTTGTCCGGTCTTTGCCGAGATATCTTGAGATTGATATTCTCCACCCCACTCTTCAACTAACAAGTTCATGTTAGCAAGTTCTTGCTTAATCCGCTCAGGTTGAGCTCCCGCTTTATCAATCTTATTGATTGCAAAAACGATTGGAACACCTGCTGCTTGTGCGTGGCTAATGGCTTCTTTCGTTTGAGGCATTATATTATCGTCAGCAGAGATAATAACGATTGCAACGTCAGTTACTTTCGCACCACGTGCCCGCATCGCAGTAAAGGCCTCGTGACCAGGAGTATCCAGGAAGGTAATACGTTTGTTGTCTTCACCTACATTTACTTCGTAGGCTCCGATGTGCTGTGTAATACCACCGGCTTCTCCTTCAGCTACTTTTGCATTTCGAATATAATCCAGCAAAGATGTTTTACCATGATCAACGTGACCCATAACAGTTACGATAGGTGCACGAGGTACTAAATCTTCCGGATCATCGATAATCTCTTCTTCCTCCTCGACTTGTTCTTCTGCGCTGATAAACTCTACCTCATGTCCAAACTCTTCCGCAACAAGCTCAATAATCTCTGCATCAAGTCGCTGATTAATCGAAACGATTACACCAAGATTCATACAAGTGGTGATTACATCCGTAACGGAGACATCCATAAGACTTGCAAGTTCAGAAACAGATACAAACTCTGTCACCTGTAATTTGCCAGTCTCCTTTTCTGCTTCGATCAATTCTTGTTTCTCCCTTAATCGATCTCTGTTATCTCTACGAAGTTTTTGACGCTTACGTTTATTCCCTCCGGAGAGTCGCGCCATTGTCTGTTTGATCTTTTCCTCAATCTCTTTCTGGCTGACCTCTTTAACATCGTCTCTGGTTGGTTTTCTTCCGCCGCCGCTTCTATTATTGTTGCCGCCTCTGTTGTTGTTACCACCGCCGCCGCTTCCGCTGCCGCCACTGCCAATGGATACTTTTTTACGTCTTCTTTTTCTACGACGTGGAGCATCGTCACTTCCAGAATTCCCTGTGGATTGAGTATCTGATTTTCCTTGAGCAGCTGGTTTTTTCTCTGGCTCAACTTTTTTCTTCTTTTTAGCCGGCTTTTTAAGCTTATCCGTGTCAATTTTTCCAAGAATCTTAAGTCCTTTCAACTGCGGTGCTTCAGCACGAACTGTTTTCGGAGCATTTGGATTCTCTTTGGTATAATCGACAGGAGCCGGTGCTTCTTTTATAGGTTCCTCTGCCGGGGTTTCCTTTTTAGGGGCAGCTTTTGGTGCTTCACTTACTGGAGCGACTTTTTCTTCTGCCTTAGGTTTGGGTTCTGGCTTAGGAGTAGGAGCCGGTGCTTCTTTTTTCTTTGGTTTCTTTTTTAAGTCTTCTAAGTCGATTTTACCTTTGATAGTAAGGCCAACCTTTGGAGATTCCTCGATGTTTTCCTCTTCTGCTTTTACTTCGGGTTCTGCTTTTACTTCAGGCTCTACAACCTCTTCTTCGACAGCTTGAGGTTCTGGCTCAGGAGCAACAACCTCCTCGGGTTCAGGTATAGGCTCAGGTTCCTGCACAACCACTTCAGGTTCTGGCTCAGGTTCTGGCGTTTCTGTTACGGGTGGAGTAGCTGGGCTAGGAGGAGTAAAAGGCGGTGGAGTTTGTTCAGCCTGTTTGTTAGCCGGACGTGTACCAATGATGATTTGGTCCGCTTGCTCTTTGATGTCCATTGAACCACGGAATTCTTTCGTGAGCTCATTGATCATCTCATCGGAGACCTTTGCTGTAGGCTTGTTTTCGATGTCAAAGCCGTTATCGACTAAGAAATCTACTATTGTAGATGTACCTACGTTTAACTCTTTTGCTATCTTAATAAGACGTTTGGCCATTAATTACTTTTTGGACTTCTGTTTGAATCTTAGATAGACAAAAGCTTTTCCGATAAGAGAAATCAATTCTATTGGTTACATAACTTAGTTAACAGTTTTGTGAACAAATTAAACTCATCTAAAAAAAGCTTTGTCAAGAGAAGATATACCTTCTCCTAAATTTGGCGCAAAGTTAAGGGAAAACTAACTCATTCGCACCATAAACATTTCATTTAATGCGTAAAAACGGAGCTTTAGTTCCGTTTATATCTTTTTTATTGGGCAAAAACAGCATATCTAACTTATTAGTATGCTGTTTTGCCTTAATTTTTACTGTTGATCTTCAAACTCTGAACGAAGAATATTCAATACGTCATCGACTGTTTCTTCCTCAAGATCTGTTCGACGAATAAGCTCATCACGGCTTAATTCTAAAACACTACGAGCAGAATCACATCCGATATTCTTTAAAGAATCGATGATCCAGCTTTCGATCTCATCTGCAAATTCTTCTAAATCGACATCATCAATTTCCATTTCATCATTATTTCTAAAGACGTCGATTTCAAAACCAGTTAACTTTGACGCTAACTTAATATTCGTACCTCCTTTACCAATAGCCAAGGATACTTGATCAGGTTCTAAGTAAACCGCTGCACGCATATCGTCTAAGTCAAGATCTATTGAACTAACCTTAGCTGGCGTAAGCGAACGTTGAATAAAAAGTTGATGGTTATTCGTAAAGTTGACAATGTCAATGTTTTCATTTTTTAACTCCCGAACAATACCATGAATCCGCGAACCCTTCATACCTACACAGGCACCTACAGGATCAATACGATCATCATAGGACTCAACCGCAACTTTCGCACGTTCACCAGGCATTCGGACAATTTTCTTAACGGTAATCAAACCATCCTCAATCTCCGGTACTTCTTGTTCAAGCAATTTCTCTAAGAATGTATTGTCTGTACGAGATACGATAACCACTGGAGTATTGTTTTTCATTTCAACCTTACGGATGATACCTCGTACCATGTCTCCTTTACGGAAAAAATCACCTCGGATCATTTCATTACGAGGCATGATTAATTCATTACCAGTTGCATCGTCAATTACAAGAATTTCTCGCTTTAAAATCTGATGAACTTCTCCAACTACAATCTCTCCTACTCGATCAACGTAGCTCTTGTAAACATCATCTTTTTCGAGCTCCATAATTCTGGAGATCAAAGTTTGTCGAGCGGCCATAATAGCACGACGGCCAAAATCTTCAAGATGTAACTGCTCGTAACATTCTTCTCCGATTTCATAATCCTCATCGATGCTCAATGCTTCTGAAATGGAGATTTGGCTACGGTCATCTAGTACTTCACCATCTGGGACAATCTCCCGAACACGCCACAACTCAAGGTCACCTTTTGTAGTGTTGACGATCACATCAAAATTTTCGTCAGATCCGAATTTTTTACGAATCAAAGTTCGGAATACATCTTCCAAAACGCGAACCATCGTCGGACGGTCAATATTCTTTCCGGATTTAAAATCCGAGAAAGTTTCAACTAAGTTCATCATGACTTAAAAGAGTTTAGATTTTATTTAGGGCGCAACACTTTTGTTGCGATAGTTTATTTGTTAAATGAAATTTTGACAACTGCTTTTTCAATATTGTCAAAATTAATTTCATGCGTAAGGACCTTAGATACTTTTTTCTTTCCTTCCTTAACTCTTGTTTTTTCTTCTAAAAAGATAGCATCATCATCTAATCGAACTAGCGTACCAGTAAATTTCTGACCTTCGGAAGTTTTTACTTCCATTTTGCGGCCAATGTTCTTAGGGTATTGCCGCTTAAATTGTAGAGGTCGTCCTATACCTGGCGAAGAAACCTCTAAGGTGTACTTTTCTCCCATCCACTTATTCTCTTCAATATGGTGCTCAAGGTATCTACTTAGTCTTTGACATTTTTTAAATGTCATACTCGAGTCGCTGTCTACAAATGCTTCCAGCTTCGAGTTATTATGATTAACCTCCACCACAAAACAATCATCAAAATCTTCTTCTTGGAATTTTTCGTTGAGAAGTTCGATAATTTGTTCTTTTATATCCATTCAAAAAAGGGTCATGTACTAAAAATAAAAAGAGGGAACTGTTGCGTTCCCTCTCCGATTTTACTAGAAAGTTGCACAAATATACGGCTTTTTGTTCGACAATGCAATAGGCAAGATTTCCTGCAAAACTCATCGATAAAAAGCCTATTCTCTAAACCCTGCTTATGTATCTTTGTTTCGTATATACACAAACTCATAGAAGATGAATATTGATAAACTCTTAGATAAGGCATTGAAGCTTGAATGGCTCACGATTGATGAAGGGGTATACCTTTTTGAAAATGCACCAACTACTGAATTAATGTATGTTGGAAATCAGATGCGTCAGCATCATGTACCTAATAATACGGTAACCTGGATAATTGACCGCAACTCAAACACCACTAATGTGTGTATTGCAAATTGTAAGTTTTGCAATTTTTATCGCCGACCAGGCCATGAAGAGTCTTACATCACTTCTATTGAGGAATACAAAAAGAAAATAGAAGAGACTTTCGCTTACGGAGGAGAACAGCTTTTGCTACAAGGAGGGCATCATCCGGATTTGGGTTTGCAGTATTATGTTGATTTATTCAAAGAGCTCAAATCCTTATACCCTAACTTGAAATTACATGCTCTCGGGCCACCGGAGATTGCTCATATAACCAAGTTAGAAGGGACAAATCATACTGATGTTTTAGCTGCTTTACAAGAAGCTGGCCTGGACTCATTACCCGGAGCAGGCGCAGAAATTTTAAATGATCGTGTACGGCGATTAATTTCTAAAGGAAAGTGTAGCGGTAAAGAATGGCTTGATGTTATGCGCGCAGCACATCAGTTAAATATGACCACTTCTGCAACTATGATGTTTGGTCATATCGAAACGAATCGGGAACGAATGGAGCACTTTGCGGATATTCGACAGGTACAATCAGAGAAACCTGAAGGAGCTAAAGGTTTTATTGCTTTTATTCCCTGGCCATTTCAAGACGAAGATACCATCCTTAAGAAAATCAAACGCGCAAGAAATAACTGTACAGGGGATGAGTATTTACGGATGATCGCAATGAGTAGAATCATGTTGCCGAATATTACAAATATCCAGGCCTCATGGTTAACCGTCGGAAAACCTACGGCACAGTTATGTTTACATGCAGGTGCAAATGACTTTGGTAGTATCATGATCGAAGAGAATGTAGTATCTGCAGCAGGTGCAGCTTTCCGATTCACCGCAAATGGAATCCAGGAAGCAATTAAAGAGGCGGGATACACACCTCAACTGCGCAACCAACAGTACGAATATCGAGAATTGCCAAAGGACATTAAACAACAAGAGCTTGATCGTTCAACTATGATTGTCGACTAAGTGCTCAAACCTACAAAATCAAACCATGCTATATGACGATATTCAGGAAACGGTAGCTTTCCTGCAGTCCAAAACAAATACTCAACCAGAATATGGAATTGTCCTTGGAACGGGGCTCGGTAACTTAACGGATGATATAGAAGTGGATGCTGTGATTGATTATAAGTCAATTCCTCACTTCCCTGTGTCTACGGTACAGAGTCATAAAGGCCAACTTATATTTGGGAAATTAGCGGGAAAAAATATCGTTGCTTTAGCCGGGCGCTTTCATTATTATGAAGGATACAGCATGAAAGAGGTGACCTTTCCAATCCGTGTACTAAAGTTTTTAGGGATTAAGCGAATTATAATTTCTAATGTCTCTGGTAGTACGAATGCTGCTTACGAAGCGGGGGATATTGTTTTTATTAAAGATCATATCAATCTACAACCAGAAAATCCTTTGCGAGGGATTAATGATGAGCGCCTGGGGCCAAGGTTTCCGGATATGTTGGATACCTATGACAGGGCACTCAATAAAGAAGCCTTACAGATTGCTGAGACACACGACATCCGGGCTCATGAGGGTGTTTATGTAGGCTTGCAAGGGCCAAACCTGGAGACTCCTGCTGAGTATAATTTCTTAAACCGTATTGGTGGCGATGTAGTTGGGATGTCAACGGTACCAGAGGTTATTGTAGCAAAGCATATGAGTTTGCCAGTATTTGTAGTATCAGTAGTGTCCAATAAGTGTTTTCCTATTGATGCAATTACAAAAACAACCTTAGAATCCGTTGTCCAACTCGCCAATGAAGTTGAACCTAAGATGCGACTGATTGTTAAAAAGATTCTGGAACGCTTACCTTAAGATAACGACTATCTTTTGGTAAATTTGTTGGCCTTAAAACTAAAATAGTCGATCTACAAACTCCGACAAGCACGCTGCTGCACAATATCTATGGCGAAAATAAAAAAGAAAAAAACGAGTAATGGACACGCAAAAAATCTTGAAAATGACTTCATAGAAGTCATTGGTGCGCGCGTGCATAATCTGAAAGATGTCGATGTAAAAATCCCTAGAAATAAATTAGTGGTGATTACGGGAATTAGCGGAAGTGGTAAATCATCGTTGGCCTTCGATACAATTTATGCAGAAGGGCAAAGGCGTTATATGGAGACTTTTACTTCCTATGCACGGCAGTTTATCGGGAATATGGAACGCCCCGATGTAGAGAAAATTACTGGTCTGTCTCCTGTGATTAGTATTGAACAAAAAACCACAGGACGAAATCCTCGCTCTACTGTTGGAACAATTACGGAGGTTTACGATTTCTTGCGATTACTATATGCAAGGATTGGCGAAGCTTACTCTCATCTCACAGGCAAGAAGATGGTGCGTTATAATGAAGATCAAATGATCGAACACATCTTCACCAATTTCAAAAACAAAAGGATTTTATTATTAGCCCCCCTAGTACGGTCCCGGAAAGGACATTATCGTGAATTGTTTGATAGCGTTCGCAAGCAAGGGTATACAAAAGTGAGAGTCGATGGAAAGATCATCGATATCAAACCCGGTATGCAGGTAGATCGTTATAAGGTACATGATATCGAAGTTGTAGTAGATCGAATTAAAGTTTCTGCTGATCGCAAGGAAAGACTGACCACTAGTCTTCAAACGGCCCTCCGTTCAGGTAATGGGTTAATTTTTGTCATGGAGCATGATACAGAGGATGTTTATCCATATAGTAAGCACCTGATGGACCCAGAAACTGGGCTTTCGTATGAAGAACCTTCACCAAATGCTTTTTCATTTAACTCTCCATACGGCGCATGCCCTACTTGTAAAGGTTTAGGGAAACTGCCCAAGGTTGACCTGGGTAAAGTTATCCCTGATGATTCGAAAAGCATAAATGATCAAGGGATTGCACCCTTTGGGGAGGTGAGGGATAATATGACCTTTAAGCAGCTTCGTGCAGTTGCTAAAAAATACAAATTCACTTTTGCAACGCCTGTAAAAGAAATCCCTAAAAAGGCACTAGATATTATCCTTTACGGAGGGGACGAAACTTTCGATGTTAAGATCAATTATAAACATGACTATGTATATAACTTAGCCAACGAAGGTATTTTTAATATGTTGGAGCGCTGGTACAGTGAATCAAGTTCGGATAAAATCAGAAGATGGTCCGAGGAGTTTATGACCGTAGATGTATGTCCGGATTGCGAAGGTGCCCGACTGAAAAAGGAATCCCTACACTTTAAATTAGGGGAGAAAAACATTTCTGTACTCGCGCAAATGGATGTTTCCGATCTGGCGGAATGGATGTATGAATTGGATAAACACCTTTCGGAGCGACAAAAGGTAATCGCAAAAGATATACTCAAGGAAATACGTCTCCGCTTAGGTTTTCTTTTGCACGTAGGCCTAGATTATTTAACCCTAGACCGTCCTGCCCGGACACTTTCCGGAGGCGAAGCTCAGCGAATAAGACTTGCTACTCAGATTGGTTCACAACTTACGGGGATTACCTATATCCTGGATGAGCCTAGTATTGGGTTGCACCAACGGGATAACCAACGCTTAATAGAAGCACTTAAGGATTTATCCGATATCGGGAATACCGTTTTAGTAGTTGAGCATGATAAAGACATTATGTTGGCTTCGGACTACCTGATTGACCTTGGACCAGGAGCCGGAAAGCATGGAGGGACATTAGTAGGGGAAGGAATACCGAAAGATTTTCTAAAAAATAAGACGCTTACTTCCGCTTATTTAAAGAATAAAGTATCTATTGAAATCCCTGAAAAGCGAAGGAAGGGGAATGGTAAGTTTTTGGAATTGAAAGGAGCAGTAGGTAACAATTTGAATAAAGTAAGCATCAAGATTCCACTCGGGACGCTCACATGTATAACCGGAGTTTCAGGAAGCGGCAAATCTACTTTAATTAATGAGACCTTATATCCAATTTTGAGGCAATACTTTTATAAGAGCCGTCAGAAGCCATTGGTATATGACAAGATCATAGGGATAGATAATGTGGATAAAGTAATTGAAATAGACCAGTCTCCAATTGGCCGTACGCCACGCTCAAATCCAGCTACCTATACCGGAGTATTTACAGATATTCGAAAAATATTTTCTGAACTGCCAGAAGCAAAAATCCGTGGATATAAGCCTGGCCGGTTTTCTTTTAATGTCAAAGGTGGGAGATGTCAGGTTTGTGAAGGAGCGGGCAAACGAATTATCGAAATGAACTTTCTCCCTGATGTGGCAGTAGATTGCGAAAATTGTATGGGGCGGCGCTATAACCGTGAAACATTGGAGATCTTATATAAAGGGAAATCGATCAACGATGTACTTAATATGACGGTAGAAGAAGCCGTTCTTTTCTTTGAAAAAATTCCTAATATTTATCGGAAAACTAAAACGCTTTTGGATGTGGGTTTGGGCTACATTACGCTAGGGCAACAGGCAACAACACTTTCCGGAGGCGAAGCTCAGCGAGTAAAACTAGCAGAAGAACTTTCGAAAAGGGATACAGGAAACACAATCTATATCTTGGATGAGCCAACTACAGGTTTGCATTTTCAGGACATTCAACACTTTCTGAGTGTTATTAATAAACTCGTTGAAAAAGGGAATACCGTACTGATCATCGAACATAACCTCGACGTAATCAAGGTGGCAGATTATATCATTGATATGGGGCCGGAAGGAGGCAGGGGAGGTGGCAAAGTCGTTGCTCAAGGTACGCCGGAGAAGGTGGCTAAAAGTAAAAAAAGTTATACTGGCCAGTTTTTGGAGAAAGAACTGGAGCTGTAAATACAGCTCTTGAAGATAAAACAAAAACTCCCGGACATGATTATATAGATTGTTCGGGAGTTTTTGTTTGATATTTTGGCCTTATCAGTAAAATAGACCCCAAAATAAGGTCGTTTTTGCTTCGAACTTGCCCTATAACTTAAATTAATGCATTCTTCACCAAACAATCTTTCACAATTCCAATTCTAGTCGTAGCTTTGTATCTCCAAAAGGTGTTTAGCCTGCTTTTCTTTTGAATGTCGGGAGAGTAAGCGATGGATAATAATTACTGGAAATCGACTTCAAAAAGAGGCAAAATTTATTATTTTTAAGCAAACAATCAAGGAGGCACCTATGAGAAATATTGTAAATAGCGCTTTCAACTGGTACTACAAGCTTCGGTATAAGGAGATTGAGCGTATTCTCAATAATCCACATACGGCTCAGGCAGAAATTTTTCAGACGCTTATTAGCTCAGCCAAAAATACTGAGTTTGGACGTTTACATGGATTCGGGTCTATCCGAACCCCTAAGCAATTTCGCGATCAGGTGCCTGTTCAAAATTATGACTCTCTCAAACCATACATTCAAAGAATGATGGAAGGAGAAAAAGATATTCTCTGGCCCGGTCGGGTTGAGATGTATTCCAAATCTTCAGGTACGACAAGTGATAAAAGTAAATTCATCCCCGTCTCTCAGGTGAATTTTGACGAATGCCACATCAAGGGTACCTGGGATACGATGACGATTATCTATGATCAGATTCCGGATTGTACCATATTCTCCGGTAAGAACTTCATCATGGCGGGTAACCATTCGGTTTATAAGCCAGGGTCGAAAACTATTTACGGAGATGTGTCCGCCTTGATGATAAAGAATATGCCTAAGATCGCAAAGCCTTTCTTAGAGCCGGAGCTGGATATCGTCTTTCGGGATGATTGGGAATCAAAGATTGCTATGATGGCGGAGGTTGCCTGTCGGCCTGATATCGCACCAATGATCAAAATGATTGGCGGTGTGCCTACCTGGACAATTGTATTCTTCCGTCATATTCTAGAGCACTCCGGCAAATCAAACATGTTAGAGGTGTGGCCAAATTTTGAGACCTACATTCATGGTGGCGTAAATATTGAACCTTACCGCGAGCAATTAGCTCAGCTCCTTCCGTCAGAACAAGTAAAATATTTTGAAGTCTATAATGCTTCTGAAGGCTACTTCGGTACGAAGTTGAAACTTGAAGATGATGACATGTTACTCTTAGTGAACAATGGGGTGTACTATGAATTTATCCCGATGGATCAATGGCATGAGGATGAACCTAAAGCCATTCCCCTAGAAGATGTCGAAGTGGGTAAAAATTATGCTTTAGTCATTAGCACCAATGCAGGACTCTGGCGTTATGTCATAGGAGATACCTTAACGTTTACTTCCATTAATCCATATAAAATAAAAATCACCGGACGAACTAAACAATTTGTCAATGCCTTTGGTGAAGAGGTCATGGTATCCAATACAGATAAAGCAATCGCAGAGGCTTGTCAGGAAATGAATGCGATCGTTTCAGAATATACAGTTGCTCCTATCTACTTTAAAAACTCTGGTAAAGGAGGGCACGAATGGTTGGTGGAGTTCGAAAAAGAACCAATTGACATTAAAGCATTCAATGCCTTACTCGACCAAAAATTGCAGATGATTAATTCCGATTATGAAGCAAAACGCTATAAAGATATGGCACTTCAGGAATTAATGTTACGACGTTTACCGAAAGGGACTTTTATGAGTTGGATGAAGCAGCGCGGAAAATTAGGTAATCAAAATAAGGTTCCTCGCCTGGCGAATAACAGACAGTATGTCGATGACATTTTGAACTTTATGTTAGAAGCGTAACTCTTTTCTTTACAACTATTGCTTAACCAGCTTTCCCGTCGAATAGGCTCCTGTTAGTGTCCTAAGCTGATATATGTATATACCCTTTGTTGGTAATTCTGCTGCTGATAAAGGGATCGTGTTCTGCCCTTGTACCAGATCCATAGTTTTCTTTATTATTCGCCGACCGTCACCTGCCATGATTACTAATGTACCCTTTGTTGATGCTGGCATTTCCACATTAAAGCTCGCAATGTTGTCGAAGGGATTAGGGACTATTTGCGTCTTTAAGGGTACATCGTTAAGCAGAGGTGATTGGATATCTAAAGAAAGGCCGATGATGTTTAAATCTTTGTCATAAGCTTCAGGGGAAAGCGTATTATTTATAAGTCGAAGTGCTGTGCTCAAGTTTCCAGGGCGTTTAGCCTCAAAGTATAAAGAAAATAAAACCTCGTCATCAACCTTAGTAACTTGTTCTCTAAGGTCTAGCCAACTTACTTTTAAATAGCCGTCTTTTGCCTTGGATAAGCCTAAATTCTCTGACGCAAAATCTGATAAAACCCCTGAAGTACTATGTTCGAATTTTAATAGATCAGCATCGAATTCAAGCTCAAATTGTAAACCACTGAGATACTGCAGATCATTTAATTTAAAGTCAATTTTGATTTTTTCTTCTGCATCAAATATTTGCTCGTTAATGAGTAAGCTACCTTTACTTCGGTCTTCTATTGATGGCGAGGTAAAAAGGCCTGGATCTGCTGATTTGTTTACATCACCGACTTTCATTCCGATATAGTTCAATTGAATATCTTCACTGTTGTTATTGATGTTAATGACTGAAGGGAATGTTGATTGGAACGGGTTACTTTCATTCTCAAAAACATAATCTTCAGGAATGAAACGCCAAGACGGGAGATTAGGAAACTGATCAATGTGGTCAAGAATTAATTGTCTGATTAATACAACATCGAAAATCGAAATATTCCCGGAGTTATTTACGTCCGCAGCAATTATCTTGTAAGGCGACCCTAGCTGCTCTAAACCAAGAATATGTTTTGCTATCAAAAGGGCATCAAAAGTACTTACGCCATTTCTGGGATTAATATTTTTACTTACGTTAACATTGCCGAATAAGGGAGTGGCAGAAATATCATAACAATTATTAGCTAAATACTCGTCGAGGCCAGGAATGGCTGTTAGTCCAAATTCAATAAAAACACTATCTATCGGGGTGGCACATTCGGTGCTTGCATTAATACAAATTTCAAAAGTTTCAGTAGGACAGGAGTTCAGGTTGTTTTGTACTACGATATAAGTTGAGGTATAAGTCCAATTGCCAGCATTATCACTGACCCAAAAGTCCAGCGTTTGTGTACCTAGATGATCGCAGTTTAATGGAATTGAACTAGTAGCTGCTACAGGCGGCGCTGTCTGACCAGGACCAAGAGCAGGCATATGTATAAGGAACTGCTCAATACCACAATTATCGAAACTGCCATTATCCAATAAGGTCGCTGTAAAATCAAACTCTTGAGATGAAGGCATATCAATCGCAAGTCCATTGAAAATACTTATGGTCGGAGCGATGCAATCTTTTACTTCAAATAAATAAGAACAAGTAGCTGATGAATCGCAGTTATCCATGACTGTAAAGTCGATGGCATGAATACCTACGGGGTAATCATTAGAAACACTACTTGCCGTTCCAGAAAAATCAAGACTACCATTATTATCAAGATCTATCGTATAGCTAAAAGATAAATCACTAGTGACACATTGAGTAATTGCTTCTATACCTAACTGAATAGAGGCAGATTCACAGGATGAATCCTCTAAGCAAAAGATTTGATCTTCACAGCTAGAGTTTAATGTGATTTGCGCGTATAAAAGGTTAGACAAAGAAAATACCAGGCAAAGGGAAAGTAGTAGTCTCATGGGAAAATGAATTTATGGTGAAAGAACTATCCGTTCTTTGGAAGAAGCAGAGGAATAAAATACAGGTTTCTAGAAAGAATAGCAAGGAAAAATTCCCCTCTCCTGGTCTAGGGGAGAGGGGCTACATCCCAAAAACAGATTTGAGAAGAGTCCGTTGCCGAACTCTTTCGTTTTTGCAGTATGACTAGTCTTACTGCTGTTGATTCTACCCGTAGATAGAAATCATGAGATTACAACTGTTATAAAACAATTGACTCTTATTCAATCTTCTAGTGTCTAGAAGTAGATTTTGCAATAGTTAATTCTGCTGATAGATTTACATTTATGGGCAAACTCCCCTTTGCCATAAAGGTTATCAGCGCTGATTTTCTCAACGTAGTTTGCACTTCAAACAAGTGCGTTGAATATATAGGCTAGTTTTAACCGTTAAATGCGGCTAGCTGGTTCTTTAGCTTACGACCAAAGAGATAAAATAAAAATAACGGTGATTGGGAATTAGTGAAGGTGATTGGGATGAGTGCAATTCAATACAAATTACAACTTTACAAATATAACGGTTTTATTCTATTAAAAGATACAGGCTAAGAGAAATTTTTAGAAATTTATTCTTTATCAACTTGCGTCAACTGAAGAATAATATGAATATCCGGACAACCTTAGAGGAAGATCATTCAAAACCAACAATCATGGAGATTGTCGAGTATGTTGGTAGAAGTACTAAGAAGTTTGCAGAACTTATGGAATGTTTCTTTTGCGATACCAGCCGAATCTCACATCATGCATCTTGGGCGGTAGGTTTTTGTGGATTGAAATATCCATCATTAATTATACCCTATCTGGATCAGATGCTGGATTATCTTGAGCAACCTGTCCATAATTCTATCCGAAGAAATACGGTGCGTATTATGGCGGAAATGGATCTGCCGGAAGAATTTTTAGGACGCGTTGCGGAAATATGTTTTAAGTTTTTGGATGACCCAAAGGAAGCAATCGCGGTTCGGGTGTTTTCAATGAGTGTACTATTCAATATAGTAAAAAAAGAACCGGAGTTGGCGAATGAGTTACGGATCGTAATTGAAGATCATTACCCACACGGATCAGCGGGGTTTAAATCGAGAGGTAAAAAAATATTAAAGGCCCTTGCAAAATTTGAGGCATAAAAAAAGCCTGATGAATTTTCATCAGGCTTTTCATTAAGCGTTACATTATAGGTGCTTATCCTTCACTACCTGCCTCAGCGCTTAGCTCAATATTAAGTGAAATATCATCATGGATGATTTTATCAGCAGCAGTACCGATGATCCCTGAACCATATTTTACGTCCCAGTCTGTACGGTTGATTGTAAACTTAGGTGTAACAGCTGTAAGTTTGTCGCCCATTACGACAACATTCGCAGGAATGGTAATACTCTTTGTGATTCCTTTCAAAGTTAAATTACCAGTAATTGTATGCGTCACATCTTCACTTGAAGAAGGAGTTACAGAAACGATTGCAAATTTACCTGTTGCATGCTCGGCTACATTAAAGAAATCCGCAGATTGTAGGTGGCCAACAAGTTTTGCCTTACTTTCATCATCCAAATCCGCATTGGTGATACTTGCCATGTCAATTGTGAAATCTCCACTAGCGATGTTTCCGTCTTTAACATCAATATTACCGCCACTTACAGCAATTGTTCCATTATGTTGTCCGGTAACCTTAGTTCCTACCCAATAAACAGTTCCACTGGTAACATTATAAGTTTTTGCAGCAGCGGGAGCAGCAGCTTCTGTTTGAGCTTCCCCTACTTTGGCAGCCTCCCCTTCAGGAGTATTTTTACAAGCTACGATAAGTGTCATAGCTATCATTGCGATTAAAAGGTTTGATAATACTTTCATTGTTCTAACAATTGTTTTGATTAATAATAAAAATGGATAAGACGCAAAGATACGTCATATTCTTTCATGAATAAGAATTGACAAAGTTAATATTCTGGGGTTAAATGGAAAGATCAGCTAGTTTAATAAATCTAAGAAGTCGATGGTCTCATCTAATGATTTGAGTACCTGGACATTTCCGCTTGAAGGAACGTTTTGGGCCGCAACTTGATATCCGGATAATAATACCTTACAATCACTAAACATCGTAGATAACTTATCTACATACTTTTGAACGGGGCTTTTAGCATAAGTTTCAGTGATCATTGTAAAGATATAATCTGGCTTATGAATATTACAAGCATCGACTAGATCATTAATTGAGATATTTAGACCAAGATAATATACCTTATGCTTTCGTGCTTTTAATAAATAATGCATAAACATAAGGCTAAGTTCTTGACTTTCTTTTTCTGGAAGGTAGATCAGGAATTTTTTGTTCTCATTACCCAGGGCAAAAGGCTCATTGTCAATTGCCGTTATAATTTTTTGACGGATAAGACAACTCATAAAACTTTCCTGTACCGGATTGATAGAACCCGTTAGCCAGAGTACTCCAAGTTTATCTAAAAAGGGGTAGATTACCTGTAGCATCGTCTGTTCAAATCCAAGTTGCTGGATGTTAGTAGAAATAATACGATCAAATTTGTATTCATCCATTTCGATCATCGAAATGGTTAACGCATCGAGTTGAGTGCTATGCGTGAAGTTTACTTCAGAAATGGCAGCTACCTTTTCAGCAATCTCAGAATCATCCATTTTGGCAATCTTTGAGATTTTTATGCCATTTCTGTTTAATAGCGCAATGTTCAACAACTTCTTAAGGTCGCCATCCTGATAATAACGGATGTTAGTATCTGTTCGCTCGGGCTTAATAATACCATAGCGTTGCTCCCATATCCGAATGGTATGTGCTTTGATGCCACACAATTTTTCCAAGTCTCTTATGGAGTAAATTGCCACTTTATAAAGATGTTTTATTACGTTTCATACGCTTGATCCATTATTAAATTTTACAAATAATGAGATTATCCACGTTTAAACAACATATCATCAATAAAGTTTAGCTAAAACCAAAAACATAATAAGAGGCGCTATTTTGATATAGCTCTGTAAATAGAGCTTAATTTTTTCCTTTTTAACTATCTTAGTCCCTTTTAAAATAGAGAGGTTTCAATTCTTTAACTTTAGTATTCTGAAAGAGAATTATACTAATAAGCGCACCTTGTTAGGTTTTTTGATGGTAAAACCCTTCTATTTTAGTCTTTAAATGACCTTAGCCCTCTTTTTTTAGCTTGGTAAGGTAATTTTAAAAATTATAGAATTAATTTCCCTAATTATTTTGTGAACAAAACAGAGAGAAATCATGATGAACACCTTACTTTCCTCATATTCCATACTTCGAAACAAATATTTGACGCTAACGCTTCTTTTGTTTCTAGGGCTACAGATTGGAGGTGCACAGACTTGTACATACACCTTAGAATTGTTTGATTCTTTTGGAGATGGTTGGAATGGTTCTACTTTGACAGTCGATATCAATGGTGCCGCTACGGACTATACTTTTAATAGCGGAGGTGAAGCTACTTTTACTTTTACAGCCACGAGCAACGATCCTGTTACAGTATCTTATGCTCCGGGGTTTTTCGAAAACGAGGTGACCTATAACATCCTTGATCCTAGTGGAAACATAATTTTTTCTGACGGACCTTTCCCAGTTGTTGGCGAAGTATTTACTTTTTTCGCTTGCCCAACCTGCCCAGGCCCCTTCTCCGTTAATATCGATGAAATAGGTGGTATTGATGCAGAAGTAAGCTGGAATCCTTCGGATTCAACAGGAATTTATACACTTGAGTATGGCCCTACAGGATTTATGTTAGGGACAGGTACTGCAATTATGACTACGGATACCTCAGCGGTACTTACCGACCTTCTTGAGAATACGGAGTATGACTTTTATGTTTCTATTGCCTGCGATAATGGAGATACAAGTGCCATTATAGGGCCTACTACTTTTCAGACGATCTGGTTGATTGATGTAGGAGTAACAGAAATTCTTACACCACTTGATGCTTGTGGACTCGGCACTGAAAGCGTTGAAGTAACGCTAAAAAACTTCGGGGCTTTACCTCAATCTTTAATCACTTTTAATTACGCGGTTAACGGAGTGAACGCAGGCGTTAGCCAACCAACGGATGGTTTTTATACAGGGGTTTTAAGTAATGATAGTACAGTGACCTTAGAGTTTGAAACCATGTTCGACTTTTCTGTTGCAGGAGAGTATGAGATTGTAGCATGGACGGATTTGGAAGGAGATTCTAATAACGCAAATGATACTACAAAATATATAGTGACGAATATTCCTATTGTTACAGAGTTTCCGTATTTCATTGACTTTGAGACTTGGGATGGTGGCTGGAAAATTGATGAAGATGAATCGGAGAATTCAACCTGGGCGTTTGGAGAACCAATGGGAGAAGATATTACATCAGCGGCATCAGGAATAAATGCTTTTGTGACCAATTTAGAAGGTAATTATAACAATAACGAACTTTCTTATATCGTATCCCCATGTTTTGATTTCTCTGGATTGACTGCTGATCCGGTAATTAACTTTTCATTGTACTATGATACGGAGACCAACTGGGATGGCGGCTGGTTAGAGTCAAGTACTGACGGAGGACAGACCTGGACAAAAGTAGGTGCAATGGGGACTGGAGTAAACTGGTACACCGTATTTAATACTACCCAGGATTTGGGTGATGTATGGGGTGGAAACTCTCAAGGGTGGATCAATGCGGAACATCCACTTGATGGCTTGGCCGGTTCATCTCAAGTACGACTCAGGTTTGCTTTTGATTCGGATGGTTCTGTTAATGGCTTTGACGGAATAGGAATTGATGATATCCTGATATCTCCAATCTTTGCGGATGATTTATCAGCTTTAACCGTCACCAATACAACTGATTCTGATTGTGGAAGCGAAATGGATATGGTTACAGTAGATATCAGAAATGCAGGAACTAACGCTCAAACAGGCTTCGATGTATCTTACCAGGTCAATGGAGGAGATGTAGTAACAGAAAATGTTGGAGCACTTTCGATTAACTCACAGGAGGTTGCTTCGTATACTTTTGATGCACCATTTGATTCTAAAGCCTTCGGCACTGATTTCGAAATCACTGCCTGGACTTCCTTAAGTAATGAATTAAACTTCTTAAACGATTCAACTACTTATGTGTTTTCTACGGCTGATTTCGAACAATTACCGATTGCTCTAGACTTTGAAGATAGTGTACTTCCGGAAGGCTGGGTGTTCAGTGATAATAATATCGGTAATGTTCATAATAACGTATCGGTTGTAATTTATGATAATCTATATGGAGGTGACCAGGATTATGAGGTGACCACAGGTAATATCGGACCGATCAACCCGGATGATAGCTTAACTTATGATTATCGCTATACAGACTGGAGTGCTGGTACCAACCCGACTACCTTAGGTGCAGGAGACCTTTTACTGGTCCAAATTTCAACAGATTGTGGAGAAACATTTGCTACAATCGATCAGGTAGATGCCTCCAATCATACGCCCTCAGCAGTGATGACCAACCGTACCGTTGATCTGAATCCTTACGCTGGAGAAATCGTTAAACTTAGATTTTTAGCCCTTTGGGGAACAGGAGATTATTGGATCGATATCGATAACATTAACATTATTGGCTGTCCAGGAGATTTTGGTTTGGATATTACTACCAACTATGAATCTTCTGAAGGGGCCGGAGATGGCTCTATTATAATAGAACCAAGTAATGGAACCGCTCCATACACATACAACTGGAGTGATGCTAATGCACCGAATGATATTGGCTCAGGAACTTATACTGTTACCATTACCGATGGCTTAGGCTGTGAAGATATAGTTGATATTGAATTAGGAGCCTGCCCGGCTGATTTATCGCTTGATGCGGATGTTACGGATGTAAGCTCTTCAGGAGAAACGGATGGGAGTGCTACCATTAATACAGGTAATGGTGAAGGACCATTTACCTTCGCTTGGAGTAGTGGAGAAACCACAATGACGGTAAATGGCCTTGCAGAGGGTGATTATACCGTAACCGTTACAGATGCTAATGGCTGTTCTGATGAAATTACTTTTACCGTAGGAGATTTAACGAATATTAGTGATTTAGAGAACTTTACAGTGGTTAACTTAGTACCAAACCCAACAAATGGGCAAGCAACGCTAAGTGTAGAATTGAATCAATCAGCTTTAGTATCCGTACAAATTGTAGATGTGGTCGGTCGAGTGATTTACCAGACACCTGCAGAACAAACCGCTAATCGACAATATTTACTGGATATGACTCAACAGCCAGCTGGCTTATACTTTATTAGGCTCAAAGCTGACAATCAATATCGAATTGTCAAATTAGTTAAAGCGCAATAAGAATATAGCTTTTAGGCAACTTCTTAGGCAAAAAGGTGTTCTGTTAATTGTAGCGGAACACCTTTTTCGTCAGTACTAATTATTATCAGGATATGAAACCAATGAAAATCGGAATCGTTTGCTACCCTACCTACGGAGGTAGTGGTGTAGTAGCTACCGAATTAGGGATGGGCCTTGCTCGCAAAGGACATCAAATACATTTCATTACTTATCGGCAGCCGGCTCGCCTGAAAAGTTTTCAGGAGAATGTGTTTTATCATGAAGTTAGCTCTGCTGATTACCCTTTATTCGAATATCCTCCTTATGATACAGCCCTGACAAGCAAATTAGTGGATGTTGTCCGCTATGAGAATCTTGATTTGTTGCACGTACATTATGCCATTCCACATGCAACGGTTGCCTATATGGCAAAAAAGATTCTCCTGACAGAAGGGCGATATGTACCAACTGTTACCACTCTTCATGGTACAGATATTACATTGGTAGGGAGTAATCGAACTTTTGCACCGGTAGTTGCTTTTTCGATTAATAAATCTGACGGCGTTACTGCCGTTTCGGATAGTTTACGACAACAGACTTTTGATTTTTTTGATATCAATAACGAAATAGAAGTTATTCACAATTTCATCGACTTTGGTCGATTTAAAAAAGTAAATAAAGACCACTTCAAAAAGGCAATCGCACCTGATGGCGAACGCATTCTCTGTCATACCTCCAACTTCCGAAAAGTGAAAAGAGTGGAAGATGTCATCAAAGTATTCAAAAAAGTACAGGAAGCAATCCCTTCGAAATTACTCTTGATTGGTGATGGACCAGAGCGCCAAAATGCAGAAGACCTTTGTCGTAAATTGAGCCTATGTGATGATATTCGATTCTTGGGTAAGCAGGATGCGGTTGAAGAATTATTGGCAGTATCCGACCTGTTCATTATGCCCTCTGAAAGCGAGAGCTTTGGTCTGGCAGCACTAGAAGCGATGGCCTGCGAAGTACCAGTAATTTCTTCTAATATTGGAGGGCTGCCAGAAGTGAATATTCACGGAGAAACAGGTTTCTTAAGTGACGTAGGAGATGTAGACTCTATGGCGAAGTATGCCATTGCATTATTGAAAGATGAGGAGACGTTAAATGCCTTTAGAGCGAATGCATTGAAACAGGCAAAACGATTCGATATCGAAAATATATTGCCTAAGTACGAAGCTTACTATCGACATATTTTATCCACAAAAATTTATGATCGCCCAGAGGTTGAATTGTAATTTCTAACACTTCCCGCAAGGACCAGCAAAAGGATACCTCCAAAGGACACAAGCAATAAGCTTAAATAATTAGGAGGTCGAAAAGTGATGTAGACCTGATGCTCGCCCGGAGGTAATTTAAAAGCCAGAAATATTTTCTCTTTTATATAAGTTGGAATAGTTACGTCACCTTGATGCACTTCCCATCCGGGATAAGCATATTGCAACATCCTTATCTCTGTTGGAGCAGTCAATTGAACAGTGGCTTCAATATTATTCGGAGTAAACTTCTGAATGATAATCGTGTCTTCATTCGAACTTCGCTCGCTTAGATAAAGCAATGGATGATTTAGTTTTTCCATATGCCCTTCCGTATTTTTAAAATCTCGATAGGCTTTAAACTTCAGGTTGTTATAGCCATTATGTGCTATTTCTTTGGTGAGCATATTTTGATTAAACCAAATAGGGTAAAATCGCTTACCTCCTTGATGAATAACCTCACTGATGTTCTTCTTCGGAATAGGAAACCCTTCTGGTTGCTCATTAATCTTTTCTTGAATAGTTTTGGTACGTGCATCTGAAATGACGGTAATCGGCAAACAAATTTGTGAAGCAATAAAGAGATCAAAAAGGATTAGGAATGTTAATAAACGCTTTAGTTTTTGACCCTTATGCCGATAGATAAACCAAAGGCTAAGCCCAAGGATTAAAAGCTGAACGGGAGCCTGCAAAAGCACCATCTGACTATTATTATTCTGATTGATAAAGTTAGAGATATTGGTTGCGGACGGAAGCCAGCCGGAGGTCGATCCAAGCTGTAACTCAGCGAATGATAAATCGCTTTTAAAGCCTGCGTATAAGCATAAGCCGCTTATCACCAATAATAAAATCAGGTTAATGCCCAGGAGATATTTTTTTGTATTCGCTGGTGCTGGAACGCCCTTCGGTCGTCCAGTGAATCGCTGAAACGTCATCCCGAATAAAAGCAAGAACGGAATAAGTGCAAAAAGTCGGAATAATGCCGGATATCGGAAGATATCCATTAAAGGGACATAGTGATACAAGGCTGCCCTCAAAAAAAAGTGCTCGCCCATTGCAATCAGCAAACAAAGAATCCCGACACCAAGCAGCAATAATACTTTTCTATTTGCTTTTAATCGGATTGCCCCCAGAAAAAACACCAATGGAATTAACCCAAAGTAAGCATTTGCCATTGAAGGGTCAGTACCCAGGAATGCGGACCTTCCTCCGGTAATTGCAGGAGCCAGTAAGGTGAAAAACGAAGTAGGTGAAAAGGGCAAAAGCTGTATCTCTTCCAAACTTAAGCGCTCAGCTCGAACCATGAGTGGTAAGGCTTCTACGAAATGGTATAAAAATGCAGCACTCAATATCAGAAGTGTAAGACCAAATAATATGTGATTGACCAAGAGAGACTTTAAGAAGCTATACCGTTTCTTTCGTAAGTGACGGATCAGGTAGATTAAAAAAAACAAACCAAGACCATAAAATAAAATAATGCTAAAGGCGGGATAACCACCAACTAAAAGTAGGTGAGCGCACAGTGCTAACCAGAGAGCATCTTTCCATTGATTAAATCTTAAGAGCCGGATGTAATAAGCTAAAACGAATGGAACCCAACTTGCACTAATTATCCAACTTAAGTGCTGTGCATTGCCAATGAAAAAACCACAACAAGCATAAGTAATGCCTACCAAGAGTGCAGTGTCCCGGTCTATTGCTATGGCTCGTGCTAGCTTTTGCATGCCCCAGAAGCCGAGTAGAATATGAAGGATAAACTCAAATTGTAGTGTATAAACGGAATAACCGAAGCAGTAAGCCAATACCCAGACAATTGGATAAAGCGCGCCACTTTGCGGGTCAGTATGAATTGGATAACCTAAATTAATGTACGGATTCCAATTAGGGAGTACGCCCTCTTGTAAACATTCACCGATGAAGTATCGCATCGGGTAAAACCAATCCATGATATCATACTTCATCGCGAACTGCATACCACTGATGGGCCAGTAGACCAGCAAGATGAAAAAAACGCTTCCCGCTATTTTAAGGGTTTGATGGTTTCGCACGTTTAGATTGATTAAGTGCGAAGATAAAGATCAAACGGCAGATTATACGTAATCGAAGACTTCCTTGGGGATATCCATAATGATCACTTCGTAGTTACCATTATCTTTGATATTCATTAGCTGTACCGTCGAAATCTTATTGATAAGATCCGGATCCAAAGGTGCTTCGACTTTTAGGTAGTTATCCGTAAAGCCAGTCATCAGGCTTTTATCCTTGTGCACTTCAAAGAGCACATCTCGGCGACGGCCCAGAAACTGACTGTAGAATTGACGCTTTTTCTTTTCTGAAAGAATGCGTAGCATTTCGTTACGTTCTTTTCGAACATTCATCGGGACAACACCTTCCATTTCAGCGGCCGGCGTATTAGGACGCTCAGAGTAAGTAAAGACATGTAGGTAAGTAATGTCTAAATCTTTGATGAAGTGGTAGGTTTCCAAAAAGTCTTCTTCGGTCTCTCCCGGAAAACCGACAATCACATCCACTCCGATTGCACAATGAGGCATTCGATGTCTGATCGCTGCTACACGCTCTGCATATAACTCTCGTTTGTAGCGTCGGCGCATGGCTTTGAGTTGCTTATTGTTCCCGGATTGAAGCGGCATATGAAAGTGAGGAACAAAACGATCTGAACGTGCTACAAAATCAATGATTTCTTCTGTACAAAGATTAGGTTCAATCGATGAAATTCGAAATCTTTCGATGCCTTCAACTTTATCCAACTCCTGGATAAGATCAATAAACATTGCGTCCTTTTTAGGCTTGATGCCTTCAATCACTTCGGTACCATTGCCAAAGTCTCCGATATTTACTCCGGTCAGTACAATTTCCTGTACGCCCATTTCGGCAATCTTCTGAGCATTAGCCACTACGCTCTCGACAGTATCACTTCGGCTTTTACCTCTTGCCAGTGGAATTGTACAAAAGCTACATTTATAATCACAGCCGTCTTGTACTTTTAGGAAAGATCGCGTCCGGTCTCCAAAAGAAAAAGCATTTGTAAAAGTATTCGCTTCCTGGATAGCTCCAGCCTCCACCATGCCTTTTGCAGGTGCTTTAGACAGGTCATCTATGTAGTCGAGAATTTTGAATTTTTCCGCAGCACCTAGTACTAAGTCTACTCCTGGAATATCGGCGATTTCCTGAGGTTTAAGTTGTGCATAACAACCTACCACCACGACAAAGGCATCGGGAGAATACTTCAAGGCCCGGCGAACGATCTGCCGACACTTTTTATCCGCGAAATCTGTAACGGAGCAAGTATTGATTACATAAATATTTGCTCCTTCTTCAAAAGATACCGCAGAATATCCTTTCTGCTCAAACAATCTTCCGATTGCTGAAGTCTCTGAATAGTTGAGCTTACAGCCCAAGGTATAAAAAGCTACTGTCCGTGGAGTTGCCATTACTTTCTTTACTTTTTTCCAAAAAGGTGTACAAAGTTAAGGATAAAAATACAATAATGAAGACTTAAATGACTCAGGAGTTTTTTCGTATATTTCTCAAAAAATAAGATGCCACTACCTAGCCGACAAGCAGCAAAAGAATTACTCGAAAAACATGTTCAAAATGATTATCAACGCTATCATGCGCTGATGGTTGGCACTGCAATGGAAGGGTATGCCGAACTTTATGGTGAAGATAAAGACCTTTGGTTTTTGACGGGGTACTTACATGACTTGGATTATGATGAATTCCCTGACTTGCATCCCGGAGAATCCCTCCGTTGGTTTGCGGAATGGGGATATCCCGAAGATTTTATTCATGCCGTTGAAGCACATGCTTTTGGCTATAATGGTTTCGAAACACCTCCGGCAACGCCGCTGGCCGCGGCTCTAATCGCTTGTGATGAGATCAGTGGGATCTTCTATGCTTATCAGAAAATTAACCCGGTACCCTTTGGCGAGATGAAAGTAAGCTCCATCAAAAAACGACTAAAGTCTAAAGCTTTTGCAGCAAAGATCGACCGGGAGACTATTTACATGGGCTGTGAAAAGCTCGGGGTGGAACTCAGCGAACACATCAGCAACCTCGTTAAATTTTATGCAGGTCTCCCCAATCATTAAAACTTAACCTTTCGCTTGACTTCTTTTTTACCACGCTTAACCGTAACGATTACTTCATCACCTGGCTCAAAGATGCTCAAGCCTTTCATATAGTCGTAGATGTCTTTTACCTCCAGGTCGCCCATTTTAATAATGATATCTCCTTTTTCCAGCTTCGCCTTTTGAGCGGGCCGTTCTTCAATGATACCATCAATACGCATTCCTGTTCCATCGTAAACATAGTCAGGCATTACACCTAATGTTACTTTGAATTTAGAAACTTTCTTTTCTTCGGAATCGTCTTTTGTTTTAGCGTAAGCTAACTTTCCATTATCATTTGCATCTTCGATAATCGCAAGGATAAATTTAGAAATATCATAGATCCCCTGATAGTTTACCAAACGGCTATCATCCTCCGGTTTATGATAATCCATGTGTTGACCACTGAAAAAATGTAAAACAGGAATACCTTCGTTATAAAAAGAAGTGTGGTCTGATGGCCCGATTCCACTATCATGGGTTTTGATTTTGATACCTGCTACATCAATTTTTTCGAGGATTGGTTTCCAACTTGGAGATGTCCCGGTACCGTTTATAGCTAAGACCTTTTCTTCATTAAGTCGGCCGATCATATCCATATTGATTAGGTAATTCATTTCAGCTAATGGTACGGTTGGAGCATCAACGAAATTCATAGAACCATATAATCCTAACTCTTCTCCTGAGAAGGCAATAAAGAGGTAGTTGTTATTTTTCCAATCACTGTTTTTGAGATATTCTGCCAGGTATAACATTGCAGCAATTCCGCTGGCGTTATCATCTGCTCCATTATGAATGGCAGGCTCTCCGGTATGACGAGATCCAAATTCTCCCATTCCAAGGTGGTCATAATGTCCGCCGATCACCACCGTATGCTTAGCACCATTATCCAAAAACGCTAATACATTTTTCCCTACACGAGCTTCAGCATCTTTTGGGTCTCCGTGAGGATTTGGCATATACTTAAAATTGAATGGCTGATACCAGGTACCATCAATTCCTTTTGGCTGGAGGCCTATTTCTTCAAAACGACTCGCAATATATTGAGCCGCTAACGCTTCGCCTCTGGTTCCGGTCTCTCGACCTTCCATCAGATCAGACGCGAGGTAGACAACATCCACCTGTAGGTCTTGAATAGTAGCATCAATCTGTGCGGTACAGAATAATGGAGAAACGAGTAAAGCGAGGAGCAGGAATTGTTTAAGCTTATGCATGGAGATAGATTTTAGGTCAAAAATACGATAGTCTTAGGGAATATTGCGTCATAATTATGTTAGAGGATGTTTAAAGTTGGATCTTTTTTAGTCAAAACGACCTGCAAAGCGTTTTTGCTCCTTCGTTATTGCTTTCTCATCCGGCTGACCATCAAAAGTTATTATTCTGTACTTTGCCTGATATTTTTCACCAGGAGCGATAAAGAATGCTTGTCCAACCATCGGTGCTTTACAGAAATAAGGCATTTCAGGGTGGACTCTTATAGCTTGTGGATAGCGAAAGTTATCGGGATGGTCCAGCATTACAAAACCTACGGGCTGGTTATTAACCTCTCCGTAGGCACAAGCCCATTCTGGGCGGCTATGATTAGCGGAGTCCCGCTCTAAACCTTCACTGGTAATTGTGAGCATCGGGTTTTGAAAAGCTGTACTATCATCACTGTTCCAATGCTTACTCCCTCTGAAGCCTAAGCCTCCATAATGATAGTCGTCTATAAATAAAGTATCGGTATAAATGTTTTCCTGGGTCAGGTCGATTTCCCATAAATTATAGTCTGTTCTTTCAAAAGCAGTTATAGTCCATTCTTCAGTTAAAACGTTTCCATGTTTAAGACTGATATGATCAAGGAGAACTTTAAATCCAGCAGTGGAGTCTGTTGAGAAAAGATTAAGGACTTCTTTATGCTTGACGTCTCCCAATGCTTTATGTTGGTTCCAAAAATCAACTTTTTCACCTTCTAAAGTTGTTTTTGTCCAGGCATGAAAAAAAGAATGTTGATGGGCGTGACCAACAGGGAAGTCATCTGTGACAATTACTCCATTTGGAGTGTATACCGGATAAATAAAACCGCTTCGCTGATAATGGTCCGGCATTTCATCAGGAGGAGAAACCATAGATTTTTGATAATGAAGTATTGGGCTTCCAGCCTTACTAATCAAGATGTAATCAGCACTATCCTGTACCAGAAGTATTGTTCCTTTTTTTTCTTGAGGCTGCGTTTGAGGTTCCGCGGTACAAGATGTTCCCAGGATAATAATCCAGGGAATAAAAAAAATAATTCTTAGCATAATTTTAAAGTGTTCCTGCGGGACGAGTCTCGGATCCTTCCCGGTTAGTTAATTTATCTCCTAAAGTACTACGTGCATGCTCAGCATGTTGCAGTAACTTTTTTACGACCTCTGGCTGTAGTTCAGCTACATTTTTTGTTTCGCTAATATCCGTTTGCAGGTCATATAGTTCAAGTCCCATATCGGTATTATAATCGTAGTTAATGGGTATGCCGTCATCTCGCCCTTCTTGTCCATTTAAAGAGCGATACTTATGTGGAAGGTAAAGTTTCCAACGGCCGTCTCCACTCATGATGGCATGTAGTTCGTTCGTTTTGTAATAGAAGTAATAGGCATCGTGATGAGGGCTTGATTGTTTTCCTGTTTTTAAGAGGTCTAAAATTTCCTTGCCATCTATTTTTCGATCTGGCAAATTGGCACCGGTAATGGATGCGATAGTAGGAAGTAAATCAATGGTCATGGCTGGATTTTCAATCGTCATGTTCGGAGGAATATTGCCAGGCCAACGCATAATACAAGGGACGCGGACGCCTCCCTCAAGTGCAGTCCCTTTTCCTTCTCGTAAGGGTAAAGCAGATCCTGAATGTGTACCATAAGAAAGCCAGGGACCATTGTCAGAGGTGAATATGACCAGGGTATTTTTATCAATTTTAAGTTCTTTTAAAGTCTCCAGAATCTGCCCGACAGACCAATCAATTTCAGAGATGACATCGCCATAAATACCACGAGAGGATTTACCTTTAAATTTATCCGAAACATACAATGGAACATGCGGCATACTATGTGGAAGATAGAGGAAAAATGGATGATCCTTATTTCGTCGAATGAAGTCAACTGCTCGATCCGTATATTGAGTGGTGATCATAGATTGTTCGTGGAGGGTGTCAATGATCGTTTCGTTTTCGAGTAGCGGTAATTCTCCAAAACCGTGATGCTCGTTTTGCGGATGGTATTTCCACATGTCATTTGAAAAAGGAATACCGAAGTATTCGTCAAAGCCTTGTCTGGTCGGCAGAAAATCTGGCTCGCTTCCCAGGTGCCATTTCCCATATATTGCAGTAGCGTAACCCAAGGGTTTTAATACTTCTGCGATGGTGACCTCGTCACGGTGTAATCCTCGTTTTACATAAGGGTTTAGAGCATTATGGATGCTGATTCGATTGGAGTAACAACCTGTTAAAAGAGATGCTCGGGAAGCAGAACAAACGGGTTGGGAGACATAGAAATTTGTGAAGCGTGCACCTTCCTTTGCCATCTGATCCAGGTATGGTGTGGCGATATCCGGTGAACCGTAACAGCCAAGGTCCTGATATCCCTGGTCATCCGTAAATACTATGATAATATTAGGAGGATTCGCTGATAGTTCCTGCTCCGAAGAATGGGAGCAAGAATAAAGAAAAGTAAGTAGAAAAAAGAAAAGAGCTTTTTGCATGATGATCGTTTTCGATATCTTAAAGATAACAGAAAACGAAGAATGCGGACTAAGTTTTGATATTTTGATGGAGGCAGTCGATAATAGTCTTTAGAGAGATAAATACATATTCCTGCCCTTCCTTTGAGATGATATCATCCTCGTCTTGTATTAGTGCATCTTCCACAAAAGCAAGCAAATCTTCTTGTGGAGTACCATCAAAGAAAATATTTAATTTTTCACGAAAGTCTTTTACTTTTTGTTCTTGTAGAAGTTTCCAGTTTTTTTCTTCCGCTGTTTCTATACTCTCTGATGTAATGGTAGGCTGCGTAGGATGAGTTTCTAAGACCGCCGCCCATATAACTAAAGCTAAAAACATTGTGTATTCTTTTTCGCTCTGTGTCAGCATTTCGAAACTTGGCGAAAACAAGTAAGCAAGAATAGCAGGTTGTTGTGCTTTCAGAGATTGAACCAGCGTATTAAATTCTTCGGCATTACCTAAGGTAAGTGCTTTTTGATCAATAATATTCTCAGGTATAAATTGCATAAAGTCTAAGTTAATTGTACTAGTAATTCGAGAAGCTGATCTCGTTTTTGTGAAGAAACTTCAACCAAGTCACCGTTGCTCATTTCCACCATTCCTTTTTTTCCACGGATAAATTTTCGCACAAGCTTTAAATTGATCAAGTGGGATTTATGAACTCTGAAAAAGTCCTTTTTCAAAAGCATGTCTTCATAGTGCTTAAGCGTTTTGGTAATTAACAGAGACTCTTTATTACTTAGAAAAAACTTTGTATAACCTCCTTCTCCTTCACATCGAACTATCTCTTCATATCGCACAAAGGCATATCCGTCCATTGTTGACAAAGCAATTTTTTCTAACTGTTTTTCAATGTTTTCTTGTAGCGCTAACTGTTTGTCGGGGCGGCTGTTAAAAGAAATCTGCGCTTTTTTTACTGCACCTTGGAGCTCTTCAATATCAATTGGTTTTTCTAAATAACCAGCAGCAAGATATTTAAAAGACTCCAAAGCATATTCTTCATAAGCCGTTGTAAAAATGACTAAGAAATCAGGATTGTTCTGATAATGTTCTAATAATGCAAAACCGCTTTTAACAGGCATATGAATATCCAGAAAAACAAGGTCGGGCTTAAGCGCTTCTATATGTTCGATTCCTTCATTGACCGAACCTGCTTCACCAACAACTTCTATCTCCTGGCAATGTGAAGCACAAAGATGTTTTAATACCTGCCGGCTTCTTGGTTCGTCGTCAATAATGAGGCTTCTCATACTACTTATTTAAGGAGGGATAAAACTTCCGCAACTATTTGTTGCGGGTCACCGGTTTTGATTAAAACTTTTTCAATCTGGATCATGTCCAAACAACTTCGCTCGGGGTTGAATCGCTCTAAAAATGAGGAAACTAAAATTGGAATCATATTGAACATTCGGCGGCCTTCATAAAAACAATACATTTTGCTTGCAAAATCAAACTCAACAAAGTAAAAGGCCGGCCGCTCATTTATTATTCTACAATCCAAAATTAATGGAGACTGCAATAGTGCACCAGTAGTATGACCATAAAACTCCTTATCAAAAAATGGATAGGTAAGTAAGCGGTAGTTAAGGCCAGCTTCTTCGAATGCTTTGGACAAAAGATCCAACTCTCGATAAATAGTTTCACTTGGCAATGTTTCAATATCCAGCGCTTCGTATGTCCGCCAACTTTTAGAAGGTACATCGTAGAAGTCCATTGGCCCTAAGCGTAATTTGTAATCAAACTTACCATATCGAGGAACTACATAGCCAGGGTAATAATAAGCCAAATTATGCTCAATACCATAATCAATCTCCTTGAGCATCGTATAAATCCCTAAGCTGTATTGCTCATAGTCAGGATCAAATAATCCCATAATACTAGCCATACTGTTAGAGCCAATGTCAAAGTAACTAATTGCAATCAGACGGTCTTCATCATATACAGCAATTTCTTTGGTATCGTATATGTTCTCTTCTTCAACCCCGAATAAAGATTCTTTCAGAGAACTTGGGATATACCCCTCGAAGCGCCGTTTATGTTTGTCATAAAGGCGTTGTCGATCTCCTCCAAAATCTGGTTCGCCAATCTCGACTCTAAATAATCGATCATTCCGATTACGAATTTTTCGCATCCGTTTTTTGATGCTATAAGTCTTTAGATCAAGCCTGGTCCAAATTGTTGAGTATACATCATTATTAAAACATAGAATATGACAGGTGAAGATCATTTGCCCCATACGAAACCATCCCTTATCAAGATAAGCGTCCAATTCTTCCGGGTGGATATAAATCGGCGAATGTAACTCCGTGAACATAAATCTTTATTAGACTACAAAAAAACAACATTTAATGCTAAGGTGCACGTTAATGTTAGCTTTTCCTGTAAAAGGCAGTAAGGATTACCAAATTGGGCAATATTCCAAGGCTATTTTTTGATTATAAAAAACCTGTGTGGTTTCTTCAAAGGAAGGCGTATAATCTGATACATAAAACTGATGCTCCTTTTTATTAGCAGGATTGAGGAGGTCGAAATGCTTAAGTTTTTCTTCAACTACTTTTGCAACAACATCAGTAGAATCGTAGATATTAACTTTGTTTTTAAAGAAAGCCTCTACATTATTTCTAATCAGGGGGTAATGAGTACAGGCTAACAAGAGTGCATCAATATCATCCAATGAAGGGTCGGATAAATATTTTTCGATAATTGCATCACTGATGGAATCATTACAATAGCCTTCTTCAATCATTGGAGCAAGTAAGGGAGTAGCAAGGCTATTCACCTTTAGTGATGGCTGAAGTTCGAGTAACTTATGCTTGTATATGTTTGAACGCGTAGTGGCTTTAGTAGCAATCACGCCTACCTTTTTATAGTTTTGTTTTGCCACAGCATCGACCAGAGGATCAACAACATTTACGAATAAGGCCTGTCCTTCAAAGAAATCCAGTAGCACCTTATAAGCTGCCGATGAAGCAGAATTACAAGCGATCACAATCATCTTGCATTGTTTCTCTAAAAGAAACTTTACAATCTTTAAGCTGTAGTATCGGATTGCATCGGCAGATTTATCGCCGTATGGAAGGTGAGCAGTATCGCCAAAATAGATGATTTGCTCGTTTGGGAGGTGGTTAATAATAGCATTGGCGACCGTAAGGCCGCCAATGCCGGAGTCAAAGACTCCAATAGCTTGTGTATTTTCTAAGGTACGGTTCAATTAGTTGGTAGCCGCTACAGGTTTCATTCCTAACTTAGCACGTACTTTATTAGTCATATTTGTTGACTCATCAGCATACAATAGGATTTGTCCGCCTCCGTCAGCGTTGAATACCATTGCTAATCCTTCTTCTTTTGCTACTGCTTTGATCGCGGTATCTACTTTGTCAAGGATTGGTTGGTATAAGTCCTGGCGTTTTTCGAGGATTTTACTTTGAATTTCTTGTTGAAATTCTAAAATCTTTTGCTCTTCAGCAGCCATTGTTTTTTGAGCGTCCTCTTGTTGAACTGGAGATAATTTTCCAGCTTCGAAGTCAGCTTGAAATTGAGCAGCTTTTTTCTGAGCTGCTGCTAATTTGTTTTCGTACTGCTTTTGCAATTGCTTTTGCAGTGTTTCTAAGTTAGCGTCTGCTTGTTTTGTCTCAGGGAATTCTGCAACGATGCCCATTGAGAATACGTAGCCAAATTTCTGAGCTTGAATGTTAGTAGTCATCGCAATGAAAGCTACAAACAAGAAGCTTATCTTAATTAATTTCTTCATGATACTTTACTAGTTTTTAATAGTTACGAAGGGATTTTTTAAGGATCCTTTCAGCTGTTTAAAAATTGGTTGGCAAAATTAATGCTTTTTATCCGTTCTTGGATTTTTTTAGGGATAAATAATTAAAGGCCTAATTGGGCTTTAATATCATCAGTTTTGTCATATCTGGAGTTAGAGAAAATCATCCCGCTCGAAGAGCCTTTGTCAAATATGAAATCATATCCTTTTGAATCAGCATAATCTTCAATGGCGTTAAAGACCCGCTCTTGAATGGGCTGAACCAACTCCTGACGTTTTTTGAATAGTGAGCCTTCTGGTCCAAATTTACGTTTTTGAAGCTCTCTAACTTCCGTTTCTTTATTCATGATTTCGTCCTCTCTTTGACGACGGACTTCGTCACTCAGGAGTACTTGTTCTGCTTGATATTTATTATACATCCCTTTGATCTCATCATATTCTTCAGCGATTTCACGGCGCCATTTAGCAGCCAAATCGTCAAGTTGTTGTTGTGCTTTTTTATAATCATCCATATTGCTCAAAATAGCCGATACATCAACGATGGCAATTTTTTGTGCTTGCGTTGTAAAAGCTACAGTAGTAGCAAGGACAAAAACAAACAATATTTTTTTAAGGGTCGCTAGATTTTTCATCGTGTGGTATTTAGTATAGTAATAATTAATTTTTTCTGCTCTAATTAGACTGCCAAAAATACAATTTTATTGTAAGCTTTCATGAAATTAGACGCGCTTGGATCACTGTAGTTACATCGCTTAAAGTATGCCTAAAGGCCCTTTACAGCTATTCTACTCTTTAAGAGCGCATTATAATAGCAAAACGTTGCTAATGTCCAGTATTTTTAACTATTGTTTAACGCTAGTTTTAAACATTTTAACGAGCTGTTTGGGCATTGCTTTTGTCAACAATAAAATTTATAGATATTTATGCCTGGATTCTGACGGCCTATGATCCATACTTTGGTGCTGACGCAAAGCGCCGGAATGACTGGTCACCGGAAGATCACTACCAAATAAAACCATTAGAATGAACCAACATTATGCTATCCATCTTGGCCAGCTTACGCTTGAACAGGTGTCCGAGATTTATAAGGGTAATTTCACCTTGGAATTATCAGCGGAGAGCCGATCAGCGATAAAAAAATGTCGAACCTATCTAGATCATAAACTTCAGCATGGAGATGCTCTGTTTTATGGGATTAATACAGGGTTTGGATCTTTATGTAATGTTCGAATCTCAAATGAAGAAATTGAGCAATTACAGGAAAATTTAGTCAAATCGCATGCTTGTGGCTTAGGTGATGAGGTCCCTTCAGATATTGTCCGGTTAATACTTTTATTTAAGATTCAAAGTCTGGCATATGGGCATTCAGGGATTCGTATAGAAACCATCGAAAGGTTAATTGACTTTTATAATCATGGAGTCCTTCCGGTAATTTATCAACAAGGCTCCTTAGGGGCTTCGGGAGATTTAGCACCATTGGCGCACCTTTCTTTGCCATTGTTGGGCTTAGGAGAAGTATACTATAAAGGGAAAAAGGAATCCACACAAGCGGTATTGAAGGAACTGGGCTGGAAAGCCATTCGACTAAAATCGAAAGAAGGATTGGCCCTGCTCAATGGGACTCAGTTTTCGTTGGCATATCTCTGCCATGGGATACTTCGAAGTTTTGAATTATTATCTCTGGCCAACTTAACCGGGGCTTTATCTCTTGATGCTTTTGATTGTCGTTTAACACCCTTTGATGATCGCTTGCATCAGTTACGTCGTCAGGATGGACAAATAGAAACTGCTCGGGTCATAAGGGAGCTATTAGAAGGTAGCCCAATTGCGAACGCAGTTAAAGAAAGTGTTCAGGATCCGTATTCGTTTCGATGTATTCCACAAGTGCATGGTGCAAGTCAGGATACTATTGAATATGCAGCGTCGGTACTTGTAAAAGAGATGAACGCAGTGACGGATAATCCGAATATTTTTGCAGATACTGATGCAATTTTATCTGGCGGAAACTTTCACGCACAGCCATTAGCTTTGGTTTTGGATTTTTTGGCGATTGCCTTATCTGAGTTGGGGAGTATCTCAGAGAGAAGAACCTTTCAATTAATCTCCGGCAATCGAGGTTTACCCGAGTTTCTGGTTCCAAAACCCGGACTTCATTCCGGGTTGATGATTCCACAGTATACGGCTGCCTCTATTGCAAGTCAGAACAAGCAGTTGTGTACACCTGCCTCAATTGATTCCATTGTGAGTAGTAATGGTCAGGAAGATCATGTAAGCATGGCCGCCAATGCTGCAACAAAGCTGTATAAGGTATTGAATAATGTCGAACGTTTGATTGCAATTGAGTTTATGACAGCAGCTCAGGCGTTGGAGTTTAGACGACCATTGCGATCGTCACCAATAGTGGAAAGCGTAGTTGAACAGTATCGCACTCTAGTTAAGCCATTAGAGAAAGACCGTATGCTATATATTGATATGCAGTCGACTATCCAATTCTTGAAGACTTTGAGCCTGGAGCAATAGTTACTCTTGTTTTCTAATCCAAACATCTCTTTGCGGGAAAGGAATTTGAATACCTTTCTCTCGGAATGCTTCATCGATTGCAAAGCGAATATCGCTTTTGATATCTTCAATAATAATGAAGTTACGAGACCAAAAGTATAGTTCAAAATTTAGCGAGGAATCTGCGAAATCTGTAAACCTGACAAAAGGCGCAGGAAAATCCAGGACGTAAATATTCTCTTTTAAAATGCCCAATAAAGTTTCTTTAACCAACTTAGTGTCGGAGCCATAAGCAACACCGATCGTTATGAAAAAACGAACTTTGTCATCGTAGTGACTCCAGTTGATAACTTTGTCGGTAACTAATTTAGAATTTGGAACAATGACAGTGACATTATCTCTGGTTTCTACCACAGAAGTACGCAAACCGATTTGTTTGACAGCTCCTATCAGCCCATCGATTTCTATCATCTGCCCTACTTCAACAGTACGTTCGAAAAGTAAAATAATTCCGGAGAATAAATCATTAAAAGTTTGTTGTAAACCTAAGCCTACACCAACTAACAGGGCAGCAAGCCCTCCAAGTAACACGGTCATCTGTAGCCCCAAAGCCTGAGCAGACACAAAAAAGGCAATGACATAGATGACATATTTGACTAATTGATTAATAGCATATTGAGAACCAAGGTCAATTTTTCGTTTTCGAAAGTATCCAAAAAGTATTAGTTGAGTTACGATCCAGGCGGTTAGCTGGGCAAGGAGAATGATGAAGATTACGATGAAAATCCCGGAGAGCCGGAGTTCAAATTGCCCTTGAGTAAAAAATATATAATCCGAGAAGTTTTGCAGAATCAGAATGACTGCTAAGGTGTAAAGCGCAGACTTAACTAAGCGAGTGATTTTTTGTTGATTTATTGATTGGCGTGGCAGAAAATCTTGATTTTTGTGATTTTCCCTGCTTCGCTCATAATTATAAATCAAGAATCGAGAAAAGATCCAATCTAACAAACTTGCAACCTGTATGATCAGAAAAGCCTGAAGGATGTTGCTAATACGAATGGTAATGTTCGTATTCTCGTAAACAATGAAGTTTAAACCGAGGCTTATTAAAAGCCCGATGACAATAATTAACAGAAATATGCCCAGTACGATTCTGCTTACTCTTTTTTTGTTTTTGTTTTGTTCTGCAGTATCATTAAAAAAACGAGGCAAAACTTTTCTGATGATAAAAAAGTATAAGCCTAGAGATATTGCTAGAGACAAAAAAGCCATAAGGGCATTTCCGTAAGTGAAATCCTGGTCGCCAATGCTAAAAAAGAGTTGGTTTAAAAAATCCATAGGCTTGCTATCTTAGCGGTGCTGCTTTAAAAAATCTAATTAATGCAAATTACACTTTTTGCGTAAATGGAAGAAGCATGGTTTCAGTAGTTTGGGTTTCTTTACCTTTTCAAAACAATACTTCATTTAAGTTGAACAATCATGACGATAAAAGGAAATATTATTGACATAGTGCAGGAATCGATCTACTACGGAGCTGTAACCATTGAAAATGGCCGTATCGCTAACATCGAATACCTTGCTGGTGAAGGGGATCAATTTATTCTTCCTGGGTTTGTCGATGCTCATGTTCATATAGAAAGTTCAATGCTTGTCCCTTCAGAATTTGCTCGACTAGCTGTAGAGCATGGAACCGTTGCTACAGTTTCGGATCCTCATGAAATTGCCAATGTCTTAGGCATTGAAGGGGTTGAGTATATGATTGATAACGGTAACACCGTACCCTTTAAGTTTAATTTCGGCGCTCCTTCTTGCGTCCCGGCTACACGATTTGAAACAGCAGGAGCTGAAATTGGTGTTGCCGGAATTGAGTCTTTACTCTCTCGTCCAGATGTCCTTTACCTTGCAGAGATGATGAACTTTCCGGGAGTACTCTTTAAGGATGATGACGTAATGGCAAAAATTGAAATCGCAAAACGTCTTGGAAAACCAATCGACGGACATGCACCGGGCCTCCGTGGAGATGATGCTCAAAAATATTATAAAGCAGGCATCAGTACAGACCACGAATGTTTTACTTACGAAGAGGCGCTGGAAAAGTTAAAGCTCGGGATGAAAATTTTAATCAGAGAAGGAAGTGCTGCTAAAAATTTTGAAGCATTGATTCCTTTGCTCAATGACTATCCTGAGATGATTATGTTTTGCTCGGATGACAAACATCCTGACGATCTAATCGAAGGGCATATAAATCAACTTGTGGTTCGTGCTTTAAACAAAGGTATACCGCTTTTCAAAGTTTTAAAGGCAGCATGTATTAACCCGGTTGAACATTATGGTTTAGATGTTGGCTTATTAAAAATAGGAGATCCTGCAGATTTCATAGTTGTAGAAGACCTGGCTTCTTTCAATATAAAATCGACCTATATAAATGGCAGATGTTTAGTCGGAACAGATAATGAGGTGGAAAAGATTGCATCGGTGCATGTCCCGCTTGTGAATCATTTTAATTGTACGCCAAAACTTCCGGATATGTTTAAGGTGTCATCAGAGGGCGAGAGGATACGAGTAATAAAAGCGATTAATGGAGAGATAGTTACCGAGGCATTAGAGGTTGATTGCCTGCAAAAAGATGGATTGGTGATTTCAGATACCACCCGGGATATCTTGAAAATGACCGTTGTTAATCGTTATCAAGATATGCCCCCTTCGATGGCATTTATTAAAAACTTTGGCCTTCGGGAAGGCGCGATAGCATCTTGTGTTGGACATGATTCGCATAATATTATTGCAGTTGGAGTAGATGATGAAGCGATTTGCAGAGCGGTTAATTTGATTGTTGAGAATAGAGGCGGGATTTCGGCCGTTTCATCTGCAGAAGAACATGTTTTAGCGCTTCCGGTAGCGGGGATTATGTCTGACAAAGACGGTTTTACCGTCGGGAAAGCATATGCAGAAATTGACCGATTTGTAAAAGAAAAGCTTGGCTCAACATTAAATGCGCCGTTTATGACGTTATCTTTTATGGCTCTATTGGTTATTCCAAAGTTAAAATTGAGCGATAAAGGCTTATTCGATGGAAAAACTTTCACCTTTACGCCACTATTTCCCTGATCTTACGTAATTAAAACAAATTTGATTTTTGTAATTAGAAGAGAACGGTACTCTTTCTTGACAGAAGTGGTGTTGCGATGGTTCACTTCTTTACTATGAAAATTGATTCCGTATCGGCCTTAGTCTGTATAAGATTCATAACGATCTCTTTTCGTTATTTGAGCGTAGGATTGTAATTTTGTCTTGCATTCCCAACCGCCTTTAGAGCACCTCTTTTAACACCCTACGGCCATACCTTTATAACACGACGTAATGTCAGTGGTGAATCGTACAATTGAAATAGAATGAAAAATTTAATACTCCAACTTCTTTTTATCTTACTGGTCCTCGGTCAGGGATTTAGTCAAAAGTTTGTTGTCGAAAAACTAGGCGATGGACTAAATAGCGAATATGATGAAATTTCCCCCGTTGTTGATATACAGGGAAAGACGCTTTATTTTACCCGGGTTGGATATCCTGAGTATAACAAAACATTGGTAGAAAAGGGAGAGGACCTCTCTGTTTCAATGGAAGCAGGAAAATTTGAATCTTATCTGCAAACAGTGTATTCCGAAATTGCTAAACGGGGAATCTATGATCCTGAAAACTCAGATTATAATCAGGATATCTGGATTGCAGTTACAGAAGAAGATACCTTTGATAAAATTATCCATCCATCTTATCCGCTGAATAATGCGCTTCCCAACAGTGTTTGCTCGATAACGCCATCGACGAATGAGCTCGTAGTTATTAACAAGTTTAATGAAGAAGGTGGAATGAGTAAAGGGTTTTCTATTGTCAGGCGACAGGCAGATAGCACCTGGTCATTTCCCGAACCAATAGAGATTGAAGGTTTTTATAACCTGGGCTCTGAGGTGAGTATGATGATTAGTAACGATGGTTCTATTATGGTGCTGGCAATGCAAAGAGGCGATACTTTTGGAGAATCTGATTTGTATGTTTCTTTCAAAAAAGGAGAGCGTAAATGGAGTCGACCAAAGAATATGGGATACAAAGTCAATTCTTCTTACCGGGAATCAACGCCTTTTCTTTCAGATGATAACCGAATATTATTCTTTGCATCAAATCGAAAAGGGAAAAAAAGCGGGATGGATCTTTTTATGATTGAACGACTGGATGACACCTGGCAAAATTGGAAGCGCCCCCGAAGGTTTATTGCGCCAATCAATTCAGAGCATGATGATAGTCAGCCATTTTTTAATGCAGCTACAGGCTACTTGTATTTCACTTCTCGAAGAGATGGCTCAAGTGACATCTTCCGTGCAAAAATATCTCCACCTAACCCGCCCAACGTTTTGGTTAAAGGAAGAATATTTAACGCGAAGACGAAAAAAATAATGAATGGGAATGTGTTGTCCGGGCCCAAAAAGTCAGAGTATAAGAATATGTATATCTCTGATGATGGACATTATGAAGTAATGGTTCCCAAAGGAGTTGTATTTACTTTATCTCCGGAGCGAAGGGGTTTTTCTTCAAAAGAAGAAACGGTTTTCTTCAAACGATCAAATGTCTATTTTAAGCCGCATAATGTTGATCTGTATCTGGACCCAGACGAAATTGAGATGGTGGTAGGTGCTAAGATTGAGTTAGATGAAATATACTTTGCTCAATCCAAAGCCTTAGTCTTAGAAAAATCTTTTCCGGCACTCAATCAACTTGCGCAGATGATGAAAGAGAATCCGTATCTTCGCATACGAATTGCCGGACATACAGATAACCAAGGGCCAAAACCAGCATTAGTGAAACTTTCTAAGGAGCGTGCGGAGTCAATTAAGGCTTACTTGGTCGGAAAACATAAAATAGCCGAAGAAAGGATCAGGACAATCGGTTATGGTGATGCTCGTCCGGTAAATGATAATTCAACCGAAGCGCTTCGAAAGGAGAACAGAAGAGTTGAGTTTGAAATTTTACAGACAGCTCCAAAGGAAGAAGCTAGCCTTGGAGGGAAAGATGAGTAAACTATGAACTGGATACTACGTTTTCTTGCTTATTTTGTATCGGTTATTTTTCATCCATTATTGATTCTAACCTACATGTTGGTTTTGCTAATGGTGGTAAACCCCTATCTTTTTGGAGGCGCTACTATTAACAATAGCGGCGTACTTATCCTCACTTTATTTTTATTTACCGTAATGATTCCTGGTGTATCGGTACTGATGATGCGGGCATTAGGAATGGTGGATTCTATTGAACTTAAAGATCGGCAAGAGCGAATAGGGCCATATATCATTACGGGTATTCTTTACTTATGGATCTTTCGGACCTTATTGGATAATCCTCAAATACCGGATGCATTCAAGATTTTTGTTTTAGGTTCGACCATTGGCTTATTTTTAGCCTTCTTCGTAAATCTATTCTCCAAGATTAGTATGCATGCTGTTGGTATGGGGGGCTTGTTAGGGATGGTTTTGATTACAATGCTTCGATATAGTTTTGCAGATTTTAGTTTGAACTTTGATGGACAACCTTTTCAGGTTAATATGAGTACCTTGTTTATTGGAGTTATTATAGCATGTGGAGTTGTTGGTACTGCTCGATTATTACTAGGTGCACATCATCCTAGAGATTTGTACGGCGGATTTATTGTTGGATTGGGCGCTCAGTTTTTAGCACTGACGATCATGGGTTAGGTGTATATCATTCCTTTGTGTTTTCCTCTAATTTTATTCTTTATTCGCTGATTTTTGCATACCGCTGATCACACGGTCGTTGTGAATATAGAGCGTGATGCCCAAGAAAACACAAACCATAGAAATTAAAGAACCAATACTTTCGAATTGTAAGCGCATATTTCCTCCACTTAATATGCGATCGCGTAAATCAAAAATTAAAACACAAATTAGCAAGGCGAAGAAAAAAAGCAAGAGGTTGCTGAAATATCTGCTTTTAGGTCTTCCAAGGAGATATCCCCAACCGTTTAAAACCATATACAGGAAGGTGATAAATGGTAAATAAATCTCCAGACTATCTATTGAAAATTCAAAAAGAAGTTCCGGGCTCCGGTTGACAAAGTTCAAAAATACGAGTAATGGAATGAGAGAAAGGAGCATAAAATTAATCCCAGCGAATACATGTAGAGGAATTTTGTTTTTTATCATAATCAAGTATTTTTGTGCGCCTTACCAATCAAAGTTTAAGTACTAATTTAAGCAGTAAGTCTACTGCTTCATTACATTAACTCCTAAAATATAAATCTTTTATCGCTATGCAGGAAATAAAATCACTTGTAGAACAAGCTTGGGAAAATCGATCACTCTTAAAAGAATCACAGGTCAAAGAAGCGATCAGTGAAGTAATTGAATTTTTGGATAAAGGAAAGCTTAGAGTTGCTGAGCCTACAGAGGGTGGCGACTGGAAAGTAAATGACTGGGTTAAAAAAGCGGTAGTATTATATTTTCCTATCCGTCAAATGGAAACGATCGAAGTTGGTCCCTTTGAGTTTCATGATAAAATGGCATTAAAAAAAGACTATGCCAGTCAAGGGGTGCGAGTGGTGCCACATGCAATTGCAAGATATGGTGCTTACCTTGAGAAAGGAGTAATCATGATGCCTAGTTACGTTAATATTGGAGCCTGGGTAGGTAGTGGCTCAATGGTTGATACCTGGGCAACAGTAGGCTCTTGCGGTCAGATCGGTCGCAATGTTCATCTTAGTGGAGGTGTAGGGATCGGTGGAGTTCTAGAACCTTTGCAAGCGACACCAACCATCATCGAAGATAACTGCTTTATCGGTAGTCGAAGTATTGTAGTTGAAGGCGTCCGGGTGGGCAGAGAGTCTGTCCTTGGTGCGAATGTAGTACTGACGAAGTCAACGAGGATTATCGATGTTACCGGAGCAGAGCCTGTTACTTATCGTGGAGAGGTACCACCTCGATCCGTAGTGATACCCGGGACATATAAAAAAGAATTTCCGGCGGGAGAATATAACGTTGCCTGTGCCCTGATTATCGGCCAACGTAAAGAAAGTACAGATAAGAAAGTTTCTTTGAACGAAGCGCTACGTGAATATGATGTAGCAGTATAAAGAATGGTATAAGTTAGTTAGCAGGGGAGCAAAATAAGGTTTATTGCTCCCCTGTTCACTGTAGCTTAAATATCAAATTTAATACCCTGTGCTAAAGGTAATTCTGAACTGTAGTTAATCGTATTGGTCTGACGACGCATGTAAGCTTTCCAGGCATCCGATCCACTCTCTCGACCACCTCCGGTTTCTTTTTCTCCACCGAATGCTCCGCCGATCTCTGCACCACTTGTACCGATGTTTACATTAGCGATACCACAATCAGATCCGGCAGCAGATAGGAAACGTTCTGCTTGTTTCAAATCATTCGTCATGATGGCTGATGATAAACCCTGAGGGACATCATTCTGAATAGCGATCGCTTCCTCCAGAGAACTATACTTGATTAAGTACAGTATTGGAGCGAAGGTTTCGTGTTGTACAATATCAAAATGATTCTCTACCTCTGCGATACAAGGTTTTACATAGCAGCCGCTTTCGTATCCTTTACCATCAAGGACGCCACCTGCAACAACAAACTTGCCTCCTGCTTTTTTAACTTCTTCAATAGAGTTTAAATAATTGTTAACCGCATCTTTGTCGATAAGTGGTCCAACGTGTACCTTAGGATTAAGCGGACTACCAATGACTAATTGTTTGTAAGCTTTTGCTAACGCTTTTTTGACTTTATCGTAGACACTATCGTGAATAATCAAACGACGGGTTGAAGTACATCGCTGACCACAAGTTCCAACTGCTCCAAAGACGGCACCAGTTACAACAATTTTGAGGTCAGAATTTTCAGTTACAATGATTGCATTGTTTCCTCCTAACTCAAGTAAGCTACGACCTAAACGATCTGCAACTGCTGCACCGACGATCTTACCCATTCGGGAGCTTCCGGTAGCGGATACTAAAGGAATACGACGGTCAGTCGTCATGTATTCTCCAACTTCATAACCTCCGGTAACTACACAAGAAACGCCTTCTGGTACTTTATTGGCCTTGAGTACTTTTTGGAAAATATTTTGACAGGCAACACTACAAAGTGGCGTTTTTTCAGAGCCTTTCCATACACAGACATCACCGCATACCATCGCAATCATAGCGTTCCACGACCAAACGGCTACCGGAAAGTTGAAGGCAGAGATGATGCCGACAACACCTAGTGGGTGCCATTGCTCATACATCCGGTGGTTAGGCCGTTCAGAATGCATGGTCAAACCATAAAGTTGCCTTGATAGTCCAACTGCGAAATCACAAATGTCAATCATCTCTTGTACCTCTCCGAACCCTTCTTGCAAACTCTTACCCATTTCGTAAGAAACCAGGCGACCGAGTGGATCTTTATACTTTCGCAGTTCGTCTCCGTATTGACGGATGATCTCCCCTCGTTTAGGAGCAGGAAGGGTGCGCCAGCCAGCAAAAGCTTTCTGTGCGGTAGCAATTACCTTTTCGTATTCTTTTTTAGAAGTTACACTTACACTACCGATGTATTCGCCATCGACAGGAGAGTAAGAGTCGATATACGACTTTGATGTAGCAGTAGATTTTAGGCCCGTACTGGTACCATTATTTTTTTTCTTTAATCCGAGTTTTCTTAAAAAATCTTTTTTCATCAAATCTTTGGTTTTATAAAATGATTATTATCGAAGTTGTTTAAAAATAAATAGAAGATTGATTTGCAATCCATTGAAAGCCATGTCATCAGCTATTTTTCGCCCCGTACTTTCCTCCAAAGGAGTCCCAATGGGACAAGTACGATACCGATAGCTATCGGTATCAAAATGAGCTTTGTCCTGACTTCCAAGCGATTACAACTCATTTCAACCTTCATTTTTAAACAACTTCATCGATTTAATTCTGAGTGCAAAGGTAAGTGACGGAGTAAAATTATTTTGATTTATTTTCGACTTTCTGAAATTTACTAAGCGATTGACCATAAAGTAATTAGTGTGTAAATTTTGGGAAGTCCAAAAAGAAAAAAATCAAAACAATTCCGTCGAACTACTTTGCAGTTCCACTTAACCCTTTTTAACATTGAATGCTGTGCTTTTAACAAATGGCTAAGTAATATCTACGTTTAAAAGTAGGTTTATGTTCTAAGAACTTACGTCGAGGATACCCCCCAGGAAACATTCCTATTTTTTTATACGTGCATAACCATGAGAAAGCGCAATGCTTGCTGGTACTCGCAGCTACTATCTAGCTCCGAAACCAATTGTAGACTTCCCAAAGCCGGAGGCTAATTTAACCGAATTTACCTTTGTGGAGGTCATCCTAAAAACCAGTCTTGGATCCTAATGTGATAAGGCTTGAATGCGAGGACCAGACTATCTCAAAACCGTGAAGGGAGTACTGTCAGATAAGACAGACTCCTTTCAACTTTTCCAATCCTATTTAATTTAGCTGAACAGTACCTTTTTAAAGGGTTTGTTATGATATCTTCAACATTGCTAGTGTTTTGAAAGGAATAATGCAATTAGACTAGGATTATGTCTGTTTGATATCCCGCATTTTTTGTACTTTCGCCCTTCAAATTAATGCTAAGACGATGATTGATTTTCAGTTACTTAAAAAAATATGTGAAGTTCCTGGTGCTCCGGGATTCGAACAGCGTATCCGTAAGTTAGTTCTTGAGGAAGTAAGTACTTTGGTTGATGAGGTATCTGTCGATCCAATGGGTAATGTTATTGCGGTAAAAAAAGGAGCTACTGACAAGAGGGTCATGGTTGCGGCGCATATGGACGAAATTAGTTTTATCGTTACGCATATTGATGACGATGGTTTTTTACGGTTTATTCCATTAGGGGGCTTTGATCCGAAAACGCTTACCGCTCAAAGAGTAATTGTACACGGAGAGAAAGATGTAATTGGAGTAATGGGGTCAAAGCCGATCCATTTAATGAAGCCGGAGGAGCGTTCTAAAGCAGTACCAATTGATGATTATTTCATAGATACAGGCTTGCCGGCAGAAGAAGTGAAAAAACTTATTTCTGTTGGAGACCCTGTGACAAGAGAGCGGGCGCTTATAGAAATGGGAGATTGTGTCAATGGTAAATCCATAGATAACCGAGTATCGGTGTTTATCCTGCTCGAAGTGCTCAGAGCATTAAAAGATAAATCAGTGCCTTACGATATCTACGGAGTATTTACTGTACAGGAAGAGATTGGCTTACGAGGTGCAATGGCTTCTGCACATCTTGTCGACCCGGATTTTGGGTTTGGTTTAGATACAACGATTGCCTTCGATGTACCTGGTGCTGCTGCTCATGAAAGGGTGACTTCCCTTGGCAAAGGTGCAGGAATAAAAGTAATGGACAGCTCTGCAATTTGCGACTATCGGATGGTCCGTTATTTAAAAGCATTAGCAGACGAAAAAAATATTAAGTGGCAACCTGAAATTCTTCCGCGAGGTGGGACGGATACTGCAGGCGTTCAACGTGCTGGAAAAAAAGGTGCAATTGTCGGTGCTATCTCTATTCCGACCAGACATATTCATCAGGCGATTGAAATGGCACACAAAGAAGATATCTATAATTGTATAGAGTTATTACGAGAAGGCCTGATCAATCTGGATCAGTACGATTGGAGTTTTTAGTTTATTGATATTTACTATAAACCTGATCAATAGCGCTTGCTAATTTTTTATCCTTTTCTGTTACAGTATTTCCTGCATCATGTGTTGTGAGGCTAAATTCCACAGTGTTGTAAACATTGCTCCAGTTGGGATGGTGGTTTTGTTTTTCGGCGTGAAATGCAACCTCTGTCATAAAACCGAAAGCTTCTATAAAATTTTTGAATTTAAAAGTAGCCTTTAATTTATTGTCTTCTTCTTTCCACATGGTAGGGGTGTTTAATTAATAAGCACGTTTGTTATTCTTCTCCATGAAATTGATAAAAGCACGATTTACAACTCTGTTACCGCCAGGAGTCGGATAATTACCAGAAAAATACCAGTCTCCATTATTATTAGGACACGCTTCGTGCAAGCCTTCTATTGTTTGGTAAATCACTTTAATCTTTGGCTTGATACCTGGAGGGGTAATAATCTCCGCAATTTTATCAGAGACTTTCTCATAGTCAAAAAGATCATAAAGTGCTTTAACTTCATTCGTCATCTCTTCAACAGGTTTTCCTTCCTGTGCTTTACAACGTTCATAAGTTTCTTGGAGTAGATGGCTTTGATTAGTCTCCTCCAAAAGTTTGATCATGGCCTGAAAAGCAACAAATTCTTTAAGTTTTGACATATCAATACCGTAACAATCAGGATACCGGATCTGTGGAGCGGAAGATACAATTACTATCTTTTTAGGTCGAAGTCGTGCAACACTTTTAATGATGCTATCACGTAATGTCGTACCACGAACGATAGAGTCATCGATAAGGACTAAATTGTCTTTTTCATTTTGGACAATACCATAGGTAACATCATATACATGAGAAACCAAATCTCCTCTGGAAGCGTCATCAGCAATAAAGGTACGCATCTTGACGTCTTTCACTACAATCTTTTCTGCACGAGCAGAAAGGTTTAGAATTTTTTCCAGTTTACGAGGCTTTAAATTCTCTTCGGCCTCTTTAATTTTTCGTAATTTATATTGATTGAGTTCTTTATCAATACCCTGCATCATTCCAAAGAATGCGGTTTCGGCAGTATTGGGTACAAAAGAAAACACAGTATTATTAAAGTCATTATTCACCGCTTTTAAAACGGTAGGGACAAGCTGCTCCCCTAGTTTTTTTCTTTCCAAATAGATATCCCGGTCTGTCCCGCGAGAAAAATAGATGCGCTCAAAAGAACAAGCTTTTCGTTCCAGTGGATCAATAAATGGTACTTCGCTAACGGTACCATTTCTTTTGATAATGAGGACGTGGCCGGGTTGTAGTTCTTTTATTTTACTAATGTGAACGCCAAAGGCTGTCTGGATCGCCGGGCGTTCGGAAGCGGCAGCAACGACATCGCCGTTAGCATAATAAAACGCTGGCCGAATACCTGAAGGGTCACGCATCATAAAAGCATCGCCATGCCCAATCATTCCCGCCATCACATATCCTCCGTCAAAGCGTTTGCTGGCACGTCGCAATAGTCTTTGAATATCCAGGTTTTCGAAGATTAACTCATTGAGTTCTTCAGTAGAATAGCCATCTGGTTTAAACCAGGTATGTAGGCGATTCACCTCATCATCCAGGAAATGTCCTATTTTTTCTAATATGGTGACTGTGTCAGAAATTTCTTTAGGATATTGACCGAGTCCGACAAGCTCATCAAAGAGCTCATCAACATTAGTAAGATTGAAGTTTCCGGCCAGGACAAGATTACGGCTGATCCAGTTATTTTGGCGCAGGAAGGGGTGGCAGGTCTCAATAGTGTTGTCTCCATGTGTTCCATAACGCAAATGCCCCATTAATAACTCTCCGGTATACGGAAAATTATCTTTGAGATATTGGCCATCCTTGAGTTGGTCCGGACTAACATTTTTGAAGCGGCTGTAGACATTTTTGAATAAGTCCTCTAAATAATCTGAAGAGTTGCTTCGGTGTCGACTGATATACCGTGTGCCGGGGCTAGGGTGTAACTTGATGGTAGCCATACCAGCACCATCCTGACCACGGTTTCTCATTTTTTGCATGAGTAGCCGTAGCTTGTTAAGCCCATACAGAGCTGTGCCTTGTTTTTTATAATAGTAGTCGAGCGGTTTGAGAAGTCGAACGAGTGCAATTCCACACTCATGCTTGATTTGATCACTCATGGAGTTTACCCTTGGATTTATTAGTTATTTGACCTTAGGGAGTAAAATTCGTTTTAACTTGACCTTAAATAAAAGCCAAAAACAAGGTGCAAATATAAAGCGAATTAAAGTGCCCTACAACTTATCTACTTATTAATAAATGTAAACTCTTGGAATAATAGCTAAACACCCACCAAAGTAGATTGTTTATTAATCATATACAGTAAAGAAGGATTAGAAAAACGTAGGAATCTTTTGTTTATTACGCTGTATCCTCTAACTTAAAGTGTAAAGCTAGGTGCTAGAGCATTAAATAAAATATAGTTAGCTTTTTCTGCTTTGAGTACGAAATAACATTTGGTGAAATTAGGCGTTCACCTTAAACCTAAAATTTTTATTATGTCCATAATTGGCGGTTTTTTTAAAAAACAAAAGCATGCTTCTTTTGAATATAAGCCTCGCTATTGGGATCCAGCTAAGGAAGATTTAGAGCAAAGAATTAAAGCGGCTAAAGGAGAAGCCGGTAGTGATCCTGAAGCTATGAAAAGACGTATTGCTAAAAGTATGCGACGAGGGCAAAAAGCAAGTTATAGAAAGAACAGAGGTGCAAATAAACGTTCTACGATTTTATTATTAGGTATTATCATTGCTTTAGCCGCTCTTTCTTATTATATGCTTACCGTATATTTGCCACAGTTAGAACAATTATTGAAATAAACCTGAAGAACGATAACTGCCCATGACGGACATTATTCAGTTACTACCTGATGCTATAGCAAACCAAATTGCCGCAGGAGAAGTAGTTCAAAGACCTGCATCTGTAGTAAAAGAGTTATTAGAGAATGCTATTGATGCCGGTAGTAATGAGATCAAGCTCATTGTAAAAGATGCTGGTAAATCTTTGATTCAAGTGATTGATAATGGCTGTGGTATGTCCGAAACGGATGCTCGAATGTGCTTCGAAAGGCATGCGACGTCTAAGATTCGCCAGGCTAAAGATTTATTCGCAATTCGGACTATGGGCTTCCGAGGAGAAGCCATGGCAAGTATTGCGGCTATTGCTCATGTGGAACTTAAAACTCGTCGGCATGCTGATGAACTGGGAATCCGTATAAATATTGAAGGCTCAGAAGTCAAGTCTCAAGAGGCTTGTCAGTGTGCAGCAGGAACCAGCATCTCTGTAAAGAATCTTTTTTATAATGTACCAGCAAGGCGAAATTTTCTAAAATCTAACTCTGTTGAGATGCGTCATATTATGGACGAATTCCAACGAGTAGCGATTGCATATCCTGAGATTTTCTTTTCTCTACATCATAATGGTTCAGAAGTCTTTCATCTCCAGACAGGCAACCTTAGACAACGTATCGTAGGGATTTTTGGGACGACCTGGAATAAGCGCCTGGTACCTGTTAACGAAGAGACGGATATTCTGAAAATTACAGGTTATGTAGGTAAGCCAGAGTTTGCAAAGAAAACCCGAGGCGAACAATTATTCTTTGTGAATCAGCGCTTCATCAAAAGTGGTTACCTAAACCATGCTATCATGGGAGCTTACGAGGATCTACTAGCAAAGGATAGCTTCCCATTTTATGTGGTGTTTTTAGATATCGACCCATCTAAGATTGATATTAATGTACACCCCACTAAGCAAGAGATTAAGTTTGATGACGAGCGCTTGGTGTATAATTACTTAAAGGTTGCAATTCGTCACGCTCTAGGGCAATACAATATCACTCCTACTCTTGACTTTGATCAGCAAGTGAATTTCTCACAATACAATCCTAATAAAGCAAATCCAGACAAACCGGTTCAGACCATTTCGAAAACTGCAGCAAAATCGGATCTGCCTGGTATCCCTAAAAAAGCGAACCCTCTAGAGCAAAGCAATCTTCAGAATTGGGATAAATTGTATGAGGGACTGGAGCAGTTTGACGAATCTCCGGAGCCAGCAGAATCCATGACCATTAAAAGTAAATGGTCTGAAGGAAACGATCAGGAATTATCAGGAGAGTTGGCCAAAAAGCAAAGGGCCCCTTATCAGATTCATAGTAAATATATAGTTAGTCAAATCAAATCTGGTTTCTTATTGATTGATCAACAGGCAGCTCACGAAAGAATATTATATGAGCGCTTTTTAGCTACACTAGAACAACAACAATCTTCAACTCAAAAGCAGTTATTTCCAAAAACAATTACGGTCACGCCTGCAGATGCAGAAGTGATCAAATCAATTGGAGCACAAATCAATGCATTAGGGTTTGATTTACAAGAATTCGGAAATAATACTTTTGTGATTCATGGCGTACCTGCAGACTTGCCTCAAGGAATTGATGAACAACAAGTAATTGAAAAATTACTTGAGCAATACAAAGGAAATCTTGAGCTCAAACTTGATATTCATGATAATATCGCACGGTCAATGGCAAGAAGTTCTTCGATCAAAAGAGGACAAAAGATGAATGCTACAGAGATGCAGGAACTTATTGATCAGTTATTTGCATGCAGTATTCCTTATAAGAGTCCTAATGGCAAAAATTGTTTTATTACCTTTGAACTGGAAGATTTGGCTAAACAATTTGAAGGATAGTTTCCTCTATTGGTCGAAAATTCGTCGACTTTTCCACTACATTTTTCACTTTAGGTCATCTTTTTGCTTACTCCGGCGTTATACGATCGCGGATAATACCTAACGTTTTATACAATAGTACTATGCCTAGAATTACGGATGTCGTTAAGAACTTGTTGATTATTAATGTAATTATCTTCTTTGCAGCGACGGTTTTGTTTCCTCACCTGCAAGGTTATTTATATCTATGGCCACTTGGCACGGAGAATTTTGCCCCTTATCAAGTCGTCTCGCATATGTTTATGCATGGAGATTTAGGTCACTTGTTTTTTAATATGTTTGGCCTGTTTATGTTTGGACCACCCTTAGAGAGTATTTGGGGGCCGAAGAAATTTTTGGTTTTCTATTTATTAGCAGGGTTTGGTGCGATAGCTATACACTTATTTATGACCTATATGGGGTTCCAGGTGGCGGCACCTGTAGTAGGAGCTTCTGGTGCTTTATATGGTGTATTAGTAGGGTTTGGGATGTTGTTTCCGGAAACTAAATTAGGAATCATCTTTTTGCCCATTCAATTTAAGGCAAAATACTTTATCCCGGCACTAATTGGTCTAGATGTAATAGGAGGATTTACCGGATTCTCAATTTTTGGAAGAAGTATTGCGCACTTTGCGCACGTAGGTGGAGCACTTACCGGTTTTTTACTTCTGTTATATTGGAACAAATTCGATTCGCGGATGTAAAACATTTGGATTAGAAGTTGCCTATCTTTGTACCTTCAAAGATTAACTTTACCCACGTTTAATTTTATACCTCCCGAGATGCATCGGGAATAATTTTGATTTTATAACATGTTCACATCTATTTGGGACGATTTAAAGCAGCAATTTAATTATGGCAATATGATCACAAGGATCGTATTGGTCAATATCGCTGTGTTCGTTATTATTAACTTGATTTTAGTTTTTTCAGGAGCGGGTAGAGATGTAACGGGTGTAATGCGTGGTGATATATTGCAGTATGTTGCGATCAATAAAGACTGGATGTTTAACTTGACTCATCCATGGGTTTTGTTGACCAATATGATTGTACATGTGGGCTTCTGGCATATTCTGTGGAATATGCTGCTCTTATATTGGTTTGGAAGGATTGTAGGGGATCTATTAGGAGATCGTAAAATATTACCCCTTTACTTTTTAGGTGGCTTATTCGGAGCGTTTGTCTATTTTATATTTGCTAATATCATGATGGATGGACCGAGCTATGCTTATGGTGCTTCTGCAGCTGTAATGGCGGTCATTTTAGCAGCAGGTGTAATTGCTCCGGAGTACCGAATGCGCTTAATTCTCATTGGAGAGGTGCCGCTCAAATATATAGTTGCTGCTCTTTTGCTAATTGACTTAATTGGTGTAGGAGGAATGAGTAATACGGGAGGGCATGTTGCACACCTGGGCGGTGCAGCATTTGGATGGTTCTTTGCGACTCAACTCCGACAAGGGAATGATCTTTCGGTACCAGTAAATAACTTTATTGATCGATTTATCAATTGGGTGAATAGTTTTAACAGCGCTAAAAAACCTGGCCCAAGAGTAGCCTATAAAAATCCGAAAGCAAAAAATGTTAAGCGTTCTAAATCCAATGCAAAAAGCGACCCTTCCTCTTCTTCTTATCAAGAGCAACTGGATATGATCCTGGATAAAATAAAACAAACAGGATATGAGAGCCTTAATGAAACAGAAAAAGAATTTCTCTTTAACGCCAGTAAGAAAAAATAAATATCGTTAACCCTTTGCTGTGAAACGCCTTACTCGATTATTTAGATGGTTCAATCTCTTACTGATCCTGATTACATTTCTGGCTTACCTGTCTCCCTATATTAACCCGGAGACTTTTTCATGGATTAATATCATCGGCACTACCTATCCGTGGTGGTTACTCATTAATATATTTTTTGTGATTGGCTGGATTCTATTGAAGGATAGGTACTTCCTGTTCTCTTTAGTCTGTATTATCATGGGATGGAATCATTTTACAAGCTTTATAGGATTGCACCCGGGAGGAGGCGTTAATGAAGAAGAGAGTATTAGATTAGTGACCTTTAATACTTCTGGTTTAGGGTTTTTGGCTGCCAAAGATACGAATCAGCATAAACAGAATATACGCGACTTTATTCGGGACTTGAATGGTCAGGGACCTGTAGATATTTTTTGTTTACAAGAGATTAATAGTAAACATGCTCAGGAAGCAGTCGAAAAATTTAAGTTTAAATACGAACACCGGATCAAATACCACGGTACGGCTATCCTATCTCGATACCCTATTATAAATTCTGGAGAAGTAGACTTCGGTACTCGAACCAATTCCTGTCTTTGGGCAGATATCAAAATAAAGAACCAAGTCGTTCGTGTCTATAGTGCCCACCTCAAATCTAATCGTGTGAGCACAGAGACGGAAAAGATTCTCAAAGAGGGCGGAATTCAGGGGAAAGAAACCTGGTCGGACATCAAAGGCGTTTTTGGAAAGTTTAGATACACGTCCAAAATTCGGGTTGAACAAGCGAAAATGGTACGTGCTCATATGATGAAGAGCCCCCACCCTGTAATCCTTTGTGGCGATTTTAATGAAACTCCTCAGTCTTATATTTATGCTTTACTTTCCGAAGGATTACAGGATAGTTTTAGAGCAGCAGGCTTTGGCTTAGGGAGTACTTATGCCGGCCGTATTCCTGCCTTAAGAATAGATTATGCCTTGATTGACCCTCGTTTGCCTGTATCGGATTGCCAGGTCTTGAGAGCGGATTATTCTGACCATTATCCGGTCTGGGTTGAGATATCAATGTAAGGGACTACATTTGGCGAAAAATTTGTATATGTTAGACAGCAGCAACAAATACAGATTTTATGTAATTTTGCTGGCTCGTATAATATTTTTTATTCGCAGATTCTTCGATCGCTGATCAAACGGGAGCGTCTGCTTAGCAACCAAAAACAACCAATCGATTTCTTCCATGGAGCATACACTTAATGTATACAATAGCCTTAAACGGCAAAAAGAAGTTTTTAATCCAATCAACGAAGGACATATAGGAATGTATGTTTGTGGACCTACCGTCTACAGTGATGTTCATTTGGGCAATTGCCGAACATTCGTCAGCTTTGATATCATCTATCGATACTTAATGTACTTGGGCTACCGTGTTCGCTATGTACGTAATATTACGGACGTTGGACATTTGGTCGGAGATGTAGACACCGGAGGAGAAGATAAGATTGCAGAGAAAGCTCGTCTCGAGCAGCTTGAGCCAATGGAGGTAGTACAAAAGTATATGAATGGCTTTCATGATATGATGAAGGTATTTAACACCTTGCCTCCTAGTATAGAACCACGAGCCACCGGACATATTATTGAACAGATAGAAATGGTACAAAGTATCATCGATAATGGATATGCTTACGTGAAGAATGGTTCGGTTTACTTTGATACGATTAAGTTCGCAAAGGAGAATGATGTTTATGGAAAGTTATCCGGTCGTATCATAGAAGATTTAATTTCAGAGTCCAGAGATGACCTTAAGAATCAGGATGAAAAAAATCACCCTGCTGATTTTGCAATTTGGATCAAAGCCTCGCCAACACATTTGATGCGCTGGAATTCACCTTGGTCAGTTGGATTTCCAGGTTGGCATTTGGAGTGTAGTGCGATGAGCACCAAATACCTTGGAAAGACTTTCGATATTCATGGAGGAGGAAATGACCTTAAATTTCCACATCATGAAAATGAGGTAGCCCAAAATCATGGAGCTTGCGGATGTGCACCAGCTAATTATTGGTTGCATACCAACATGCTTTTGATGAACGGCCGAAAAATGTCAAAGAGTGAAGACAACTCTATCACTCCTCAAGAGCTCTTTACAGGGGAAAGTAGTCATATCTCCAAAGGATACAGCCCGATGATGATTCGTTTCTTTATGTTACAATCTCATTATCGTAGCACACTTGATCTGACGGATGAAGCTTTGCAAGCTGCAGAAAAAGGATACAAACGATTAATGGAAGCTAATAAGTCTTTGCAGGCTTTAGCTTATAACGGTAAGGATACAGAAGGAGCGCTTGATAAAGAAATTAATCAATTGATTGATCTGGTATATACTGAAATGAATGACGATTTTAATACTCCAAAAGCTCTGGCAAGACTTTTTGAATTGGTGCCTAAGGCTAATGGATTAAAGGATGGTCACCTTTCCTTTGATGAGATAACTTCATATACTCTTGATCGCTTAAAGAGTACTTTTCAGGTTTTTATCTATGATATCTTTGGACTACAGGATGAAGACTTTGGTGGTGAAGAGGGGAATGAAGCTGTTGATGGATTAATGAAACTGATTATTGATATTCGCCAGTCGGCTCGTGCAAATAAAGATTGGGGAACCTCAGATAAAATTAGAGATACGCTAAATGCGTTAGAAATAAAACTTAAGGATGGTAAAGACGGAACGTCTTGGTCCAAGAACTAAAAAGTTATGAAACAATACATTCGATTTTTTTTACTGCTTTCATGTAGTGTACTTCTTTTTCCAAACTGTAAAGAAGAACCAAAGCCGAAGCCAGAGGTTGTCATAGAGGTGAAAATACCTAAGTTTGAAGAAGATAAAGCTTACGAGTTTGTAGAAAAACAAGTAAGCTTTGGGCCAAGGGTCCCTAACACAGAAGCGCACCAAAATGCAAAAGAATGGATGGTGAAGCAGATGAAAGAATTTGGAGCTGATGTCATCGAACAAGATTTTACAGCTACAGCTTATACCGGAGAAGAGCTTCAGGGGACGAACATCATCGCTCAATATAATCCGGATAATCCTAATCGAATTTTACTTTGTGCACATTGGGATAGCCGTCATATCTCTGATCACGATCCCGATGAGAGCAAACGAGATCTTCCTGTTCTTGGCGCAGACGACGGTGGAAGCGGTGTAGGGGTTTTGATGGAAATCGGAAGACAATTACAACTCCATCCTATTTCTCTAGGAGTAGATATTATTTTCTTTGATTTAGAAGATTATGGAGAGGCACAAAGTGAAGATTATACTTCATGGTGTCTCGGCTCTCAACATTGGGCGAAGAATCTTCATAAGAAAGACTATGATGCGAAGTATGGGATATTACTGGATATGGTAGGAAAGGAAGGTGCACGTTTTACCATGGAAGAAATATCCATGACGGTAGCTCCAAGTCTAATGAGAAATATTTGGAATTTGGGCCGTGGCATGGGGTATCCCTCTTACTTTGTTAAGGAAAAGACACCTCCGGTTATTGATGATCATTTATTTATTAACCGTCATACCAGTATTCCTACTATTGATATCATTAATCGCCCGAAAGGGTCCGAATCAGGCTTTCATGAATGCTGGCATACCCAATGTGATGATATGACGGTAATTAGCAAGAATGCATTGCGAGCGGTAGGGCAAACAGTGTTAGCAACCGTTTATAGAGATAATAATGGTAAATTAAAACTCAAGAATTAGCCTGTAAAAGGTTTTTTATTTGATTTTGCACTCCATTTTGATCTTAATTTCAAATTCCATTCAATATCTTCGGAGAACAAACTAAACAAAACCAACGCTTTGTCTCCCGATAAATACATTAAAAATTACATCGATGGTGCTTTAGTGCCAGCGCTTTCCACTAATTATATTGATAACGTTAATCCTGCAATAGGACAGGTTTATTCTCATATACCTGATTCAGATACAGATGACGTGCAACGTGCCTATGAAGCTGCAGAACGTGCTTTTCCTACCTGGTCGAAAATGGGTATGCAAAAGCGGTTTAGGATACTAGCACGCTTAGCAGATATTATTGAGCAGAACCTTGATGATTTTGCTGCGGCTGAAAGTATCGACTCTGGTAAACCATTCAAGACGGCACTAAGTATTGATATTCCCCGGGCACACCAAAATATTAGATTCTTTGCTACAGCGATTTTGCATTTTGCTTCTGAGTCACATCACATGGAAGGAGAGGCAGTTAACTTTACGTTGCGTCAGCCTATCGGAATTGTTGGGTGCATTTCTCCCTGGAATCTGCCATTATACTTGTTTACCTGGAAGATTGCTCCCGCATTAGCAGCCGGAAATTGCGTAGTTGCAAAGCCTTCAGAGATTACTCCAATGACCGCATATATGCTTTCAAAAGCTTGTATTGAAGCGGGACTACCCAATGGGGTACTTAACATCGTACATGGTGAAGGCCCGAAAGCGGGACAAGCGATCATTGAACATCCAAAGATTAAAGCAATCTCATTTACTGGTGGTACGAACACCGGTAGGAAGATAGCGGCGACTGCTGCTCCGATGTTCAAGAAGTTGTCGCTTGAGCTTGGAGGTAAAAATCCGAATATTATTTTTGCGGATTGTGATTTTGACCAGATGATACTCACGACTTTGCGTTCATCGTTTTCTAATAATGGTCAGATTTGCTTATGCGGATCGAGGATATATGTTGAACGGCCTATTTATGAGCGATTCAAAGAGGAGTTTGTCAAAAAGACACAACTCATGAAAGTAGGTGATCCTTTTTCGGAAGTGACAGACCTGGGGGCGATTAGTTCGAAAGCTCATTTAGAGAAAATAATCAATTGTATTAATCTGGCGGAAGTTGAAGGAGGAAATATGCTTTGTGGGAGTAATGAACCATTACGAATGAAAGGAGAATATGAACAAGGTTATTTTTTAAGACCTGTAGTATTTGAAGGCTTGCCGATCGATTGTCGAACCAATCAGGAGGAGATCTTTGGCCCTGTAGTGACGATTACTCCGTTTGATACAGAAGAAGAAGTCCTTGCCTATGCGAACAGTACGGATTACGGATTATCAGCGACGGTATGGACAAAGGATATTTCCAGGGCACAGCGAATCAGCGAATCCTTACAGGCTGGAATCGTTTGGGTAAACTGTTGGTTACTTCGAGATCTGCGGACTCCTTTTGGAGGGGTGAAACATTCGGGAGTAGGACGAGAAGGAGGCCTGGAAGCCCTTCGGTTTTTTACAGAACCCAAAAATGTTTGTATTAAGTATTAGAACAAATGGCAAATCAAAAAGCAAATACTGATCGTATCATTGGACTTTCAGCTATGCTGATTAGTTTGTTGACTTTGTTGATTTTTATCTACCAAACTTCTTTGATGAGGACACAGAGTCGCTTGTCTGTAAAACCTCGCTTAGCTTTTAGTACTAATATCAATTTTAAAGATTCTACGGCCACGTATACTTCTGTTATTATCAACAAGGGGCTGGGACCAGCAATTATTGAATCAATCAACATAGTATACGAAGGAGAACGCTATGCTTTAGATTTTGAAAGATTCTTTGAAAATTCATTCAAAGGTTTAGAAAAATATGGGCAATTGGATCGGCACGCAACAATGGAAAAAGGGTCAACTTTAATGGCAAAGGAAAAAGTTGAAATGTATAAGTTTTCCTTTTCCACAAGATATATTCCTGAGATCATGAAAATATTAAAGATCTCCGAAGAGGATGAAATCCCTTTTGATATTGAAGTCGTTTATAGTTCAATCTACGAGGAACAATGGCGATATAGCGCAAACGATGAAGGCCACCCGATTGAGCTTTAGCCCTCATCCCCCCAGATGTATTCATCATCCCCTTCTTCTTCTTTATCATACTCAGGAATATCGTCTTCGTCATTCCAGTCGCTTGGCTCATTATAGATATCGATCTTATTGCCGAAAGCGGCTTTGAGCTTTTGTTGAATATCCCGTTTACGATTTTCACTTAGGGTAAATTTCTTTTTAACCGTACGTTTATCATTTTCAATGTCGTAATCATCTACAGTTCCAAAAATGCGGTAATAAATATTGAACCATCCTTTTTTCTGAGCGGGTTGAGCTCTTTTCTTAGGATTGTATTTTTTGAACTTGGCAAATAAAACCTGCGCAGCGTTTACCTTTATACCATAATCGATATTGTGTTCAAGGTCGTGTTCTCCGCTAATCGTCATGTTCAACGCATTACTCTGGAGAAACATAGCAGGAATGTATACGGTTTCTTTATGAATCTCCAGCCAGTTGCGCATGTTTGTGAATTTGATGTGGCGCAGATCCTTCATTTTTATAAAGTCCGCAAAGTCATAAAGCATTTTAAAGCCAATCAATTCTCCGTTTTTAATAGCGAGATCTCCTAGTACGTGGAGTTTGTCTCCAACATAATTTCCTTCTTTATCCCAATGAGCATCGATTGTAAGCTTAGCCTCTAGTTTTCCTTTGAGGTGTTCGTAGCCAACGACATCCTGGCCAAAATTTTCTCCTTGCCGGAAGAATTCTTTGATATTTACCTGATCCGCAATAACCTTTGCTTTTAGGTAAGGTTCTTCTTCAAAGTAAGCCTTGCCATCCAGGTTGAATTCGCCTTCCATAGCCTTAGTATCTCCCCTGACGGTGAGTACCTTGTGGTTGAAGTCAAATATTCCCCGAAAGTCTTCTCCTTCAATTTCACGATAGTTAAAGTAGTCTATCTGAGTATTAAATTCCCCTTTTAAGAAATCCATGTAATGAGACCATTTCTGAGTATGCGCAACCTGAATGGAGTCATAAACTGCTTTTGCAACCTGACCTTCTTTAATCGGGTTTTCTGTAATTGCGATCAGTTGGTCGAAGTCGATTTTAGAAGCATTTAAATTTGCTTCGAAGCGTAATTCAGCGCGATTGGAGTTGATAGAATCTGCAAAAAGTACCGGAATGAAATTCAGAAAACTTCCACTCAATTCTATTTCTGTTCCCGGGCCCTCAATAACAATGTCTTTTACAATAAGGCTATTGTCCTGGATAACTAAGGCGCCCTTGTCAAGGATAATATCTTCGCCATTAATGGTTAGGCCCGCATCGTCAAACTCTATCGCTCCTGCAGTTTCGACCCTACTAATTCGAGAAGTTCGAACCATGTCCTTATAACGCCCTTTAAGCTTTAGGTTTTTTATTTCTATTTCTCCTGTTCCGTCCGTCACTAGAGGTTGGTTGAGTAGCCCATAAACGGAGGCCAGTGGAAGAACACCATTTAAGGAAAAATCGATTTGCGGATCATCAAAGTTTGAGACTCTCAGTTTGGATTCGATTTTTTCGCTGCCGAAAAATCCATTAAAGTCCTGGATTTCAAAAATTGAAGACCTGTTCGATCGACCTTTCCCGTTTGTAAATCGAGCAGTAAAGTTGACGTCTCTCAACCGGTTTCCCAGCTTATCACTACTTATGCTTCCGTCGATTAAGCCAAAGTTGGCTTGTACAGCAGGCATTTCTTTATCGTTTAGCTTACCTTTTATAGTAGTCAAAAAGGTAAATGCACCTTTGCTCTTAAAGTCTTGAAGGTAACTTTGGTACTGCTCCGGTAAGAAATCTATTACGGTTTCAATATTACCATCTTCTCCTTTTATTTTTAGATCAAAATTGGATTGATTTCCTTTAGATTCTAAAAAGCCAGATAATTTAAAGTGATTAGATGCGATACCTACATTTACATCTTCAAATACGTATCGTCCTTTATCCAAGTCAACATTAATATCGGCATCATAAACAATGCGCTTACCAACTAAATATCTACCGTCTTCTAATTCAACAAACTTTGATTTAAGTTCTGCAAAGCTGGAGAGATTAAATTTACTGGCAGAGAACTGGCCGGAAACCACTGCAGCACTAAGATCAGCGATGATTTCTTGGTGAAGTTGCTCATCGATATAGATGAGCTCCATATCTTCAAAAGCTGCTTTTTCAATAGAAATACCAAGTGTACTGGGGGTAGCACTGGCTTGTTTTTCCTTTGAAGGCGCTTTTTCTTTCCAAATCTTATAGTTTACTCGGCCCTTGCGATCGCGCTTTATATATAAGGCTCCATCGCTGATTTTAACAGATTTTACATTAATATTTGAGCTGAATAGACTGAAAAATCCAATTTTAAAGGCAATTTCATTTGCTTCTAATAGATTTCCTTTGCCTTTATCCTTCAGGATTACGTCATTTAATCGGGCAGAAACATTTGGAAAACCTGCTAAGAGAGAAAGTTCAAAATTCTCAACTTTTAACTCTGTTTCGATTTGCTGATTGAGTTCTGCGAGTATTCGTTCTCCGATTTCTTCTTCAAAAAACGCCGCAATAACTACACTAGTGGCAGCTAAAAGCAAAAAAGCTAAGCCTAAGCCCCATAGTGTTTTCCGAAGAAAGCGGTTACCTGCAGACTTCTTTTTTTCGGGTGGATCAACGTAGATGATGTGCACTTCTTCTTCCATGGGGTGTTGTACGTAGTTCTGGTTATAAATTATGCAAAATCTAACGAAAAAAAGCAATGCAATATTTTTTTGATTTTTTTCTATTTAAACTTGATTAGGTATGATAGGAATTATATCTTTGCACTCGCTTCTGAAAGTTGAAGCATTATTAATAACATTAAGGGCGATTAGCTCAGTTGGTTCAGAGCACCTCGTTTACACCGAGGGGGTCG
>JAHDHW010000277.1 GCA_020631105.1 Saprospiraceae bacterium
TTGTGAGAGAAAATATTCCATTTGAAAAGAGCACAAAAAAAGCGCTATCAACAATAAGTTGATAGCGCTCTGGAATTATACTGCAATTAAATATTTTACCGTAGTGTGTAATGCAATCCTAACTCAAAAGTTTTGTTTGTATTGAGTTGACGGATATGCCATAATTGGTCTTTTGTGTAATCGATTAATCCGTGATTATACTTGAACTCAAGACCAATATTTTTAGTTGGATTAATACTAAAACCAAGGACTGTAGCGACGTCTACTTTTCGCATGCTACCATAAAGTGCCTCACTTAATAAATCTGTTTGTTCGTCATCAAGGCCATCAGCAATATAGCCATCCATCTGAGTATCTAGTAAATAAGACATTTTGACACCCATTACGATCCCAACCTTTCTCGACATTTTATAATGTAAAGCAACAGGTAGGTCTAAGTAATGTAAACTCTGAAAAGGTAAATCTTGATTACCTTCTAAAGAAGATACTGAGCTATAATCTAGATCTGTTTGTTCTAAAGGCTCAAAATACGTGTGCGTCAAAGGTTCGTTTACACCAAATGATGTAGATCTGAATCCAGTCAGCTGACTATAACTTAGCCCTGTACGGATCGAAAATGCACCATCCATTCGATAGCTGGTATTTAAGCCGGCAGACCATCCGTGTGCTCCGGACCAATCACGAGTATGATTGCTCAGGAAAACACCAAAAGACCACTTTGGAGCTTTATAACCAGGGAAATAATCTAAACTAGTTGTGTGATCTGGTAAATCAACCGCAACTAATGCATTTGTAGGAATAACAGCAGTTGGAGTACCCCAAAGGTCGCTTATATCCTGAGTTGATTGCAGGTCAGCTATCTTAGCTTGCTGCTTTTGTTTTGATGCAGGAGTAAGCTTTTTTACCACCTGACTAGCTGCTGGAATCTCCTTCGCTGAAGAAGAGGATTTCACTATTACTGAAGAGGAATTGGTGTAAAGGTTTCCTACATTCGCACTTGTTTTTGAGTTGTTTTGAAAAGTATTTTGAATTTGTTGTTCTACTTTTTGAGTAGTTTTCTGCTGAGTAATCAACTGATCAGTTTCGGCATTTGAAAGTACCGCCACCGCTTTATTTTCGCTATCAGCGATTTTCTGTGGTGTTTTAACTTGTTCCAGTTTTTCTTTCTGATCTCCGGCATCATTCTTATCAAGCAAAAGGGTTGTCCCTACTCCACTAATAAATCCGACTAAAAGTAACAAGGCAAATAAACCATAACGGCGATTATTACCTTTTTGGACAGGTGCAGGCGCAACTGGCATCTCCTTATCAAGGAGTGCGGACATCTCCGACCAGGCGAAACTCTCGAATTCCGCGTCGATATGATGGTTATTTCTTTCCTTACCCTGCATGCAGCCTATAATTTGATTGTTGCTCAATGAGCGATTTTAATTTTTCCCTAGCAGTTGCTAAATGCCACTTAGAGGTCCCTACTGAAATACTAAGGTTCTTAGCGATTTCAGGATGTGTAAAGCCCTCGATTGCGTAAAGTTGGAATACTTGTTTGGTAGCTGGAGGAAGCGTGTCTACCATTTTGAGTAAATCTTCTTCGTACATATTGCTCAGTGCATTTGCACTGACGCTTGTATCATGATCTTCAAATACCAAAAACTGAAGGTATTTGGAGTGTTTTTTAAAATATTCTGAAAGGCTGTGGTAAACGAGTTTACGTATCCAGCCTTCCAGAGAACCTTTGAAGGAAAACGTATCTAACTTTTTAAATACGCGCAAAAATCCATTGTTGACAATTTCCATTCCTATGTCCCGGTCGTCGGTATACCGCATACACATCGCAATCATCCGCTCGAAGTAAGTCCGATACAAAAGCTCCTGAAAGAATCGTTCGTTGCGAATGCAACCCTCAACGATTTCCGTTTCGGAGTATTGATGTTTCCGGGTTTTGAACATGTGGGTTTGTTAAACAGCAGCTTGGCTAGATCGAATCTTCGCCACTACTTTTTGATTACACTAAATGAACAATTGTCGAAGTCCTCTTATATTCCACTAATTTAGTTAATCAAAATCAATTCCTCAGCAGTAATAGCGAATTTCATAGCTTAATATAATGCTGTCTGTAAAACACCAGACGTTCTATTACCATAGACAGGAGGATTTGAAGAAAGGGTTGGGTAGTTTTTGAAAGTTTTTTTCACTTTTTAACGAAAAACAACTTAACAAACTGATTTACAAGAGCTTAAATTTTTATTTTTTTTTGAAAAAAACTTAAACTCAGTCATTCTACATACGATCAAATCGTCTTAAAATGACTGAGATTTAGCTCCTTTTTTATCTTTTTACGATAGGAAGGCGGATTTGAGAGGGATAACGGTCATTATGAAATATGATATTATGGGCCTGTATACCTTCAGATTCATCATAATTCTTACCTCCGGTATTAAGATTACGATCAAATCGTGGGAAGTTACTACTAGATACTTCTATACGGATTTGATGTCCTTTCTTGAAATAATTACTGGTGGACATTGGACTCATCTCTAGTTTATACACTTTACCATCCTGCATAAACACTTCTTTGTCAAAACCATCCCGATATCTTGCTCTTAATATCGTCTCATCCAGATTATAGGCTTTACCATCAGGATGAACATCGATCAATTTTATCGTAAAATCCGTGTCTTTTGCATCCGACCCCACATAAAGTGTCGTTTCTATAAACCCAGAGACCTCTACGCCTTCTTTCAAAGGTTCGGTGCTATACACCAGAATATCATTTCTGGTTTCCATTTGACTTTGATCAAATGAACCACCTTCAACTGCATTTCCAGTACAACAAACATTGCCACCATAAGAAGGAACCGGATTAAACGGATCATAAGTGAAACGATCAGGTGAACTACTCTTATCTGCTTTCTTCATTCGCAGAGCTCCGTCGCCGAAAAGGCTATTCGCCCGTCCACCGCTATCCAGATACCAGGTTTGCATCTCCATCCCTTCCGGAGGCCAGGTATCGGATTGCTGCCATTTATTAGCTCCCATTGTATAATAATGTACTTTCGGAAAAGATTTCAAGAAGCCATTATCATTACCTTTCAACCAATAGTTAAACCATTCGTAAGTGATAGAATCGTACTCCAATCTTGCATCCCCTACATTTAACTCCCCTACCATAGTATTTTCGGTTGCACGTTTATACCTACAGTGCAAGGTGGGCGCAATTATCATATACTGATTATCACGGACTTCTTTTTCTTCAGCATTTTGAGTCACATGATTAAACAAAGCCAAGTTCGGTGCCGTAGACACATCGAACCAGGATGCAATCCAGAGACTAGGTACTCCAAAAGGCATGTCTTCGTGGTAGAGTCCACCTTCGTACCATCTGGGGCTGTTAGGCTTGCGAGTAATCATTTCCTCATAAATTCCAACAGGGCCATCTTGATGAGAAATAATATCCTTTATTGGCAAATGCCGCAATCCCTCGGACCAATCTACCCTGGGGCGTTCTGGTGCTAAATCAAAATATCGAGAAGCTCGAAGTAGTTGCTCTTGAGTTGCATCTTTAGGAAATGTCGGTCGGATCTCATCATTTTGGACACTGTATAACCAGGCCGTAAATAACATTTGGCCTGCTCCTCCACGATACCAATTTCCCTGTTCATGAAATGGGCCCACTTTTCCTACTCCTGCTCCGTATCCTGCCGGCACCATCGCAGCATGAGCCGGATGGTCTAAAGCTGCAAACGCCATTTGCCATTCCGCCGTGGAAGAACAACCAATAGTTGCAATTTTACCATTACACCAATCCTGATCAGCTAGCCAGGTGAATGCATCATATGCATCTGTCATCGGAGGTCCCAAAATATCCCAGTCTCCTTCGGAGAAGTATCGGCCTCTTTCATTTTGGACGACATAGGCATATCCTTTTTTGATATATTCTTGCGCCGAATCGTGCACTCGCTTTGATTCTTCACCATCCCGCCAAGTATTAAAGTTATAAGGCGTTTTGACAAAAACAACAGGTACTTTTTCTTTGGTGATCGGTCGGTATATATCAGTACAAAGCCTAATTCCATCCCGCATCGTCATCATAACTTTTTGATCAACGACCATGGGTACCTCTCCATTCTTTTCCACCGCGACCTGCGCGTAGCTATCAGAGCTTATTACTAAGTTTAAAAGGAAGATTAATGCTAGAGAAGAAAAATAAAATGATTTTTTCATGTGATTTGTATTTCATTTAGCTAAGCAGTTAGTCAAAATTGTGTTACCAATGAATTGAGATGAATTTTAGTTTTAG
>JAHDHW010000068.1 GCA_020631105.1 Saprospiraceae bacterium
ACAAAATCCTAGTCAACATAGACCACCTCAAAACCACTTGAATAAAAAGACTTTCAAAACGAACTATAACAAAATCCTAGTCAACATAGACTGACTACAAAAACAAGTATGTGGGCAATTCTTTACTTAAATAAATAAAGAATTAATTATATATTTAAGCAAATAAATCTTTAAATAATGAATGCTAACATAATCGGCGTTGTGTCTCAAAAAGGCGGCGTTGGCAAATCTGCTTTAGTTAGAGCGCTAGCCGTTGAGTATGCTCGTAATGACTGGTCTGTAAAAATTGCAGATATGGACTTAAGGCAAAAAACGACTACCGAATGGAATTGTATTAGGATGGAAAATGAATTTATCCCCGCTATTGCTGTTGAACCATTTTCTAAAGTTAAGGACGCTCTTAAACACGCTCCTAATTACGATCTTCTCATTTTTGACGGATTCGGAGGAGCAAATAGTCAGACACTAGAGATTTGTCAAGCAAGTGATTTTATCATACTTCCCTCTTGCGTTTCTCGTGACGATTTATCTCCGCAAATAAAACTTGCACACGAACTAGTTAAAAAAGGAATAGATAAAAAAAGAATGTGCTTTACTCTTAGTAGGGTTCCAAATAGCGAAAGCGAAAAAGAAGCCGCTATTGAATACATTAAAGAAGCTGGATATTATTACGCTGGAATGATTCAAGAACGTACATCAATAAGTCAATGTCAGGATAACGGACAAGCTGCGAACGAAACAAGGTATCCAAAAATCAAAGAGGTTGTAGATAACCTTATTCAAAACATTGGAGATCAATTTGAAAAAGTTACATCATAAATTAGTTATGGCAAAATTGAAGAAAAGAAACAAAGGAGCTGTACCAACTATAGAAGAAGCAAGCAATAATTTAGGGCCTAATGTGGAAAAGGAGACTATTAAACCCATGAATTTTAAAGTCCCTGAGTCATTTTATGACGACGTTCGCCTTTTTGCTTTTGAACAAAAAATATCCATGACCGATGTTTTCAAAAAAAGTTTTTATCACTACCGGAACACAGTAAATAAGTAAATAAATACATATTTCTTTACTTATTCACTTATCACCCTCCCACATACGTTCAAAGATTTGCCTTTTTTCTTTCCCTAGTGCTTTGGTATAGATTGTTGTTGTTGTAATGGAAGCATGACCAAGAGCATTTTGCACGGTATCCAAAGCAATTTTACATTCAGCAGTAGCGTATACTCCAAACCCATGCCGTAGACCTCTTGGGCAAGCCTGCGGACCTTCAATGTTTAAAGCGTTCATGATCGCCTTAATTTTCCGGTGCGCTGTTCTTCGGGTAAAGTTGAAAATACGCACGTCTCTATTTTTAGCCTGTCGTAATCCGTAAACATGGTGTAAGGTGTCCAGAACCGAATTAGGAACGGGAACACTCCTAAAATGCAACTTTCCCCTTTTTTTAAGCGATTCAAAAATAATAGCTCCTTCTTCAAAGTCGATATGTCTAATACATAGTTCAACCGCTTCGGATACCCTGCAACCGGTATAGGTTATTACAAGTGCCAGGCATTCGGTATCCCGATCAAACCTTTTAGCGACCTGTAGTATTTTTTCGCGTTCGGACTTGGTAGTGTATTTACGCTGTCCCTTTGTGTTGTATAAACTTCTAGTCATAGACCAGCCTCATAGAGGCTTTTTTTAATTCGTCCGACGGATCATCGTCAAAGACGCCTTTATTATCACCCACCATCACCCAATCACCCAAAATGTCTCAAAAGATATACAAATTGGGACATTGTATTGGAAAGGGTGTTTTTTGTGTTTTGTTTCAAAACCTTATGAGTCCTTTTATTTATGGGGGTTTGGGTGGATTTATTGTAGTTTCTAGAGAAGCCAAAAAATAGGTCAGTCGAATGACTGGTATCGCCCAATGTCCCAATATCATACAACAATGGGACATGGACAAGTTGGGTATTTGATTTACAGAAGCTTACAAAAAAAAGCGCAAAACCAACAATAGCCTCGCATTCGTAGGGAGAAAAACGAATTCATTACAACTGAATTCTTCAGTACAAAGAAAAGTAATCCAAAATGAAAAAAGGGCGAACATCAGAAGAACGCCCCTCTTATAACCTATCACCTACCAAAAGAGTACAGAGAACGCTAAAATGAGATTGTTTAATCCTGTATTCGAAGTTTTACCCCGCTAATCTCAAAGCAATTTATCCTATAGTTGTTTCTAGAATTATATGGCTCCTGATAACGGCTGCCCTTCACTGGACCCTATAGGAATGCTCCAACTACTAAAATTCCCCTATTTTACTTTTATTTACCTGCCCAGGTCCGTAAACGATTAAGCAAATATGAAACAGTCTAAGTCTAAGTCTAACCATGAAAAACAAAGTTCGTCACCCAAATCACCCACGGTCGCGGACCGATTTATTATGGACTCGCCCGACGGATCATCACCCACATCAACAAAACGGTCTATGACCGCGCCCACATTACCCAACAAGACGCACTATCCAGTATTTGGAAAAGGAGGAATTGCCATCATCGACCACCTTGTACTTATTTCGGTAAAAGGGATAAACGCAAACACCGCTAAAGAAGCCGCTACTTTTAAACTTCCTGACTTAGACACCTCTGATGGACATTGGATTTGTGTACAGCTATGGGACCAGAATAAAAAACCCTACCAGCTAGTAGATAAATGGATCATTTGCCGAAAAGTAAAAAACATTAACGCCATAAAAAACGGGGAGGATTACCTCTACATCTCCGAAATAGGGAAAAAGTATCTCCGTAAAATTCGTGTGTACAAAGAGGACAAACAACTAATGCTATACAGTGAAAATTTCCAAAAATTATTCCCCTTCGGGGATTGTCTACAATGCTGGGAAATTCTGCGAATGTATTCCTACAAAGAACTCCTGCAAAACAAAGTTTAAAACACAGGAAATACGCTTCCAATTATTAACGTTAACATTTGGCTTTGAGATCCCAATCTATACACAAGTCTTTGATTTACAATCTCGTGCACGTATGTGTCGTAGAAGTCCAGAAAAACCTCCAGGTCATCAATATGCTTCGCGTATCTTCCAGCGTAGTAATAACGCGGTTCTGGACAAACCAATTTAGTTCTATATCCTACTTCCTTGGAAATTGGATCGATAACAGCAATTGATTCACCCCTTTATATCCTGTTCCCGTTTTAGGGTTCTGCAATAGTCCCGCAATCCAACCTTTTCGAAAATCACCAGCTTGTACTTTTTCTAGCATTGCCATTACTCAATCTGTTACCCTTCCACTGGGCCTTGTCCCTTCATGGTTCAATATTTTTGAAAAACTTTATTCTTGTAGTCAAATTTTGACTCTTTCATTGTATAGACGGAAAAAATCGCATCGCATCTGGAATTAAAACATGCCCCTTCTAGAATTGCCAAGGCTCTAGGTTTAGACAGGGGTAACGTTGCAGGAATGTTTAGAGGAACACGCCCCGTTAACAAACCTTTTATTGAAAAACTGGAGAAACACTATAAAATAACCTACGCTGACTTTATCGCCTATCCACAAAAAGAATTTGGTAAGGGGGGCAGGGCATACTATTGATAGAACACCCCAAAATGCTCAAACAATTAGAAAAAGTCAATCCTAATACTCAAGACGCAAAAAGATTTGAATTGCCAAACCTCGATACAACTACCGGTTATTGGATTGCTCTAACGGCTGCGATGATACCAAATGATTCTCCTAAGTTTACTATTGTCACCCAAACGCCCAACAAATCAACCAATTACCCAATTTACCCCTGATGACTTAATCATTTGTCAAATGGTAAAACGATTCAAATGGTCCATTGCAATGGTACTCACCAAAAATTACCCCCAACTATCCAATCACCCAAATTACCCCGATAATTCGAATGAACTAAAAAAGGAAATTGAACTCTTAAAGAAGATTATTTATAAAGACAAAACAAGAATCATTCAACTAGAAAACAACCGATAAACCGTTAATCTGTTATTTTTTGTCGGTAACAGTTTGTTTTTGTCCGTTACCATCGTGTTTTTGTCCTGTTTTTGATATGTTTTTAGCTTGTTTTTGTAGAAAAAAAGCCTGTTTTAGTTTGTTTTCTGTTTGTTTTTGAAAACATTATGCTGGTATTTGTTCGCAGATAATAGGCAAATAGCTACAATATTTGGCCTCGTATTTGCGTATTAGTAATCGGCAGTTTAAGCCAACAGTTTAAAAGCCAAAAAACATTTCATCCCCTGCTTAATTGATGGTTAACGCTATCCAGTAACCTATGCTTATCACTTGGGTGATTGGGTAATAAATGCCTCTATGAGGCCGATCCGCGACCGTGCCCACGGTTTAAAAAAGAATGAATGAGTAAAACGCTTAAAATAATACTAGCCATTGTCGGGGTTTTCTTCGTTGGTAAAGCCTATTCTATGTTGCGCAAGACAGACGCAGCGAAAAAACTAAGAATTGGTATTCAAAGCATTAAGTTTCCTAACCTTAAACTCAATTCTATACTACAGTCAATAAGGCCCACCGTCACATTAGCAATCGACAACTTTTCATCAACAGCATTAGCAATTGAACAACTTAAAATTGACGTATACAGCAAATCAGGTAAGCTCATCGCAACCCAACAAAAGCCAATGGATAAATCATTTTTTATCCAACCAAAACAAGAAAATCTACTACCCCTAGTTTTTGAAATCTCATCGGGGAATGTCCTAATGCTTGCACTAGAATCTGGCGGGATTAAACAAATAGCAACAAATAAAGTAACTACCAATTCTTACGGTATCCCACTACGAATAACTGGATTTGTTACAACGCAAAAAATAAGTATTCCTATTAATCAAGAAATAACAGTATGATGGGTGATTTAGGTGATATAGGTAATAATAAAGGGAGCTATGCTCCTGATGTGGGTGATGTGGGCAGCGCAGTAAATCAAAAATATCACCCATACTTTAACGGGTACACGGGAAAAAGCAGATTGCTTGCTACAAATGCAACCGTTGACGATACACTAAAACACCTTAAACGCATCGCCCTACGCGATAGCTACCAAGTAAAAAAGCTATCTAAAATGTTGGCGGGGGAATCGGTAAAACAAACCGCTAAAAACATCTGGGATTTCATCCGTGAAAACCTCACTTATAAACTCGATGAAATAAAAGATGAAAACGGCAGAGTAAAACGAGTTGAAGCACTTAGAACACCAGCCAACACACTATACACTGGCATTTTTGATTGCGACGACGCAACCATACTAACCAGTGCAGTACTAATTAACCTCGGTATTCCCCATGAGTACCGAATAACAGCATATACCAAAAAGGGAAAGTTCGACCACATCTACCCCGTTGCAATAGACGAGATGGGCAATGAGTACGTGATAGACGCAGTACCAGAAATACCGCATTTCAACTACGAAGAGCTCCCAATTATTGACTTAAAAACAATTAAAATGGAACTATACGAATTATCAGGCTTGGGTGATCTGGGCGATCTGGGTGAATTGGGTAATGTAAATGACCTGAACGATGTGGTCGAATTAGAAGATTTTGATAACGACCTACATTTAAATGAAGAGGATTTTGATTTATTTACAGAACATCAACTCCTTAACGGACTTATTGAAGTAGAAAAACCGGAAGATGCAGACGTTACACTAAAAGGATCACAGCTACCCGCGCTACTAAAAAACGGGGTGAGATCCGAAGTCAACAAAGCCCGAAACCTGCTATTAAAGGAAGTTCAAGCCCCTACCGCACTGAGCGATACGATAAACGTTGAGAAAGAACTAAAAATATTAAACGCGGTTTTTAACGCTTGGGAGGATTCAGAAAGGACAGCGCAAATACTATCCCTAGCAATTGAACACCAAAGCCCTTATACTAATTTCTATAAATCCATACTGCTAAGCCTAAGGACTTTAGAAGAAGATCAGGAAAACCAATTGGGTGATTTGGGTGATTTGGGCAACATCTATTTAAAACGTGTTCCTAACGAAGAAATTGACCTATTCGAAATGGCGCAAAACGGTGATCTTGGATTCCTTAAAAAATGGAGAAGAAAAGGCCGCAACTTATGGAGTCGGATTCGCAAAGTCACACGAAAGGCCGTTAAGGCAGTAGTGCGCTATAACCCTGTTACCCTTGCACTTCGTGGGGCTACTTTGGCAATTCTTAAACTAAACCTATTTGGCTTTTCCGAAAAACTCTATTACGGCTATATCTCTAAAGACCACGCCAGACGCAATAACATGAATATGCAATGGCACGCTGGCGTTCAGAGATCATTAAAACGCTTGGTAAACTTTTATGTTAAAGTAGGGGGGAAACCAACCGCTTTTAAGAATGCCGTTGTAAACGGACGCGCAAAGAAAAAGGTAAGCATTGGCTTGGGCGATGTGGGACAACTTGGGGCGGAGCCGGTCTCCACCGCAACAATTGCAACCGCTGGCGCGGCATTTATCACACTAGCAACCTCATTGCTGAAGAAATTCGGCATGAAAAAGGCTTTTAATGACAAGAAAGCTGGACAAGAATCAAATTCTAACCGCACCATGCGACCTCCGGCAATTGTTCGTAACAAAGACGCCTATATGCCTAACGTAACGGTAGAAGAACTACCGGAAGAAAAAGCCTTACAAAGAAGCCCTAACAACCAAAAAAACAGCGAAAAACCTTCTTTTTGGGATTTGAACAAGCGATACATTATTCCAATCGCTGCTGTAGCGGTTATTGCAGGAGTATGGCTTTATAAAAGGTCGCAAAAAAAGAAAGCCCGGCAACTAGCAGGAATTAAAGCTGCTAGGACCAGAAAGCGCAATCAAAAAATGCTCGCTGCGGCCCCGACAAGAAGGAAAACCGCGACAAGATCCACACGAAAAAAAACAACAACACGATCCGCTGCAAAAACTAGCCAAAAAAGCGATTTAAAAGGAAGTACCACAATTATTAAAGTACCTGCCAAAAACAGCGCAAAAAATGTCAGGGTTACCAAAAGATCAAACAAACAACGGCTTAAAGCCATGCACGCCAAAGCCAAGCAACTGCAAAGGAAACACCCTAAAACAAAATACTCTAGCCTACTTAAAAGGGCTGCGGCCATGATCTAATTGGGTGATTGGGTGATAATAAAAGGCGTCTATGACGCTGATTATAGGAACAAGAAAACTGCAAATAGAAATAAACAAAACGGGCAAAGCCCGAAAAATACATAAACAATGAGTTACAATTCAGAATTAACAGATTTAGAATACGACGTACTAAACGGACTAGACGGTATAAACGGAAGTCCAAAAATCAAGTCTCCTCAACTAGAAATGGGAGCATCTGATATAAGACGGCATTTTTTAGAAAGAATGTCTAAACTACCTAGTTCAATACAACAGGCTTTAAGAGAAGGAACAGCGCATACCTCAAGCTCCCCGTACTATTCAACAGCAGAAATGAAAGGAACTAGCTCAGAGCTAATACGAACGTCTGTACCGGAAGAAATTGGTATTACCAATATCGACAACGGCAAATTAGGAAAAGACAGACATTTAACCCTTTCAGGTATTCAATTACTTTTCGATGCGAATTCTATTAACGGTGAATTTATAAATCCGTTTCCTGCTGACCTACTCAATGGCGAATGGGAACTAGAGCTAAAAGGCAAGAAAATATTTGTAAAAGAACCTATTCGAAAGTTCACTACAGGGGTGATGGGATACCAAACAGATATACCTTTTGGATACTACAAGCTAGACCACCCAAAGCAAGTTGAGCCAATGACTTCTATTGAATTCAACGTTAAAACAGCCAATCCAGTGAAAGGGTTTTTAAAAGTGCTTTTACACGGAACTGTTGTACACGTCCACTAGCGGTCATAGACCGTTTATTATCGCCAAATCGGCGTCATAGACGCATTTATTATCACCCAATTTTGGGTGATGAATATTGTTTAATGTAAACCCCATCACCCCAACGGATTATGACAAACGCACAGTTGAAAGAAAAAATAAAAGAGCTAAAAACGCAGATAGACCAGCACAATGAAAAAATCAAAACGCAGGATTTAGACATTGAGCAGTTAATCAAAGAGCTAAGAGACAAGGACGACGAGATTGCTAAAAACAACCGTAAAACAAAGTCACTAGAAAAGAAGCTCGACGGCAAAGAACAAGAGGTTAAAAACCTCAATGGCTTGGTAGAATACAGGGATACCGAAATAAAAAAAATGCAAGACTTGGGTAATGTGGGCATGATCCCGGACATGGCTGTTCAACCCTCAAAACTTATAGATAAGGTAATATCGACTATTCTCGATCTACCACCCCAAGAGCGAAAAAAACTACCTGTAGTTATGCGAACAAACCATTTCGGGATAATGGCTAGTTCGATTTTTAATTACGGTGTGTACTTCGGTCAAATGCCAATGAGAAGAAAATAAACGCTTCCTATGAAAACAAAGATTCAACTCATCGAAAAGCAGATAGATAAGGAGCTACAAGAGGTTCGAATTATCGAAGAACTAGACAGCCAGTATTCGCTCCTTACCGGTATTGCGTTTTTGGACAACATTAGCACCAATAGTCTAATCACCTCCAGCTCGGTAAACGGCAGTGAGCTGTTCCCTAGAGATTTTGAGGTAGCGTTTCTACAGTCTAACCAAAACGTTGCTCCTAACGATAGGTTTTTTACCCTCAAAGGAATACCAGCAGACGGACATGACCTAAGCCTAGACTTTAAAGACGGGGCCGGCTCGCGCAAATACCCTTATACATTAAGGATTTACCTAAGACTTGAAAACACAGAACAATGACCACACGATTAGTAAAAATACATAGTAGCTTGGGCAATATGTTGGGTGATTTGGGTGATGTGGGAGCTATAATTAGTCCCGTCACCCACATCACCCAAATCACCCAATTTGTCTACCGGCCAAAACCAAATGACCGTAAACTGGTAGGGGTGCTACTTAGTGACAATACGGCATGTAGCCTAGTATTTAATGGCGGTACAAAATTAGTCCTTGAAAACGCTATGTATTCAAGCATAAACCTAGCTCCTAACAACCGAATTATACGCCTAGACATCGACCTATTGGGTGGTGACGGGGGGCATAGCCCCGTTAATTTGGGTCCAACAGATGGAAACAATAGTACGTCGGGCGAATTGAAAAATGAACGGTTAATGACCGCAGCGGGAATAATTACCGGAACTGTGCAGCCTATTGAAGTGAATCAATCAAAGCAGCCGCATAGCCCAACACATCACCCAAATCACCCAACGAGTATGTATTTCATTATCAGTCAGAACAACAAATAAACACCCGCCTATGATTAACGATAGTTTGCTGATAAAAATGATAGAGAACGACCAGAAAAACATGGCGTTATCTGATGGAAATAACGCCTATGTCATGCAAGATTTAACGCTTAACAACCCCAATCAGATTAAGCTAAAAAGTTATGAGATGGCCTATATCTATTTCGTTCATATTACGACTGACAATGAAGAGTTCAGCCTAAACATTCAATCCGCAAGAGATAGTGCAAACTATAACCAAACAAATATGTTTCTAGGCCAAAATTTAGACGATAGGGATAACACTAATTACTACTCCAACCAGATCACCGGCCATGTCAATGATATAACTATCAGCCGGGAAAGCAGAGGTATACAGTTTTTTATCAAAATGCTAAAAATTACCCGTCAAAATCAACCAATAACTAAAGTCTGAAGGTTATGAAAAAAACTAAAAATTATCTCCTACCGGAACTAGCGAAAACGAAAATATCTCGGTACAGATATTGGAACATAAAGGATGAACACGGTATTACAATTACTTCGTCTGACGATGTAGATGAGGATACAACGTTTGATGCAACGCTGGATAATATAATCAACCAGAACGTAGACGCTGAAGTACAAGTACGCTTCGGAATTAACGAACCATCCTCAAGGCATAACCCACCCTACTTTATTCGAATCAATCAAGAGGTCGAATGGGTTGACCCCGAAGAATCCGAAACAGTAAGCATTAATGGTGTATCGTATCCCGCCGACAAAAATGGCAATGTGAACATCAATTTGAAATCACCAATGGCAGACCAAGCAAACAATATACAAAGACCAATCATTGAACAGGAAAGCGCCGCGCAACTACGCCTTGAAATGGATATGCAATTGCAAGGACTCAGGCGCGAACAAGAACTTAAAGACGAAAAGCACCAATTGATCCAGCAGCTCAAAGACGAAAGACTCCAAATGACTCAAGAACTTAAAGATCAAAGGCACAGCATGGAGATGCAGCAAGCACTAGCACAGCAAAAGCTAGAAATAAAAGAAATGCTTCTCGATCAACGCGAAACGGCCATAGCAGAAAAGGAGCAAAATCTAGCCATCAAAGAGCAAGAACTAGACGAAAAAGAAGAAGAAATTACCAAGGATCTCAAAGGATACCTAAAACACGTGCCTAACGCCCTAGGGGGTGTTATTAAAGACTTTTTTAAAGACGAGGATGATGGGGGTGACAAGGACAAAAACGATTTGAAAGGAACCGGGGACAAGAAAGAAGATACAGACGAAGATTCGCCCGAATCGCCCAATACATCACCCTCACCCAAATCAACCAACAAATCACCCAAAGCCAAACGGACAAAGGTGGAATTTTCCTTTGAACCCATGAACGAAGAACAAGAAAACAACAGTAATAAAGAACTAAAACCCTTAGATCATGCAGAAAGTACAGACAACAACCAGCCCCTCAACGCACCCAAAGCAGTTTAAGGTTAGCCTAAAACTTCAGGCTGAAAACCAAGTGCAAGTAGAAGAAAAACTACAAGCCTTTCACGACTTGAATAACAACATGGAGCATGACGACCTACTAGCAGCCGTTGACGTGGTAGTTGAAAACCCCGATCTGGTAGAGTTTATTAAAGAAGTAGCACCGAAGGAAGGGCAAGAACTTGGGCTATTAGATTATATCTCTATCGCCAAAAAAGCATACAAGAAATTCACCTAATTGAACACTATGAGTAAAACTAGCAGATTTAAAACAAGAGCAAAGACGAAAGCCAAAGAGCTGGCAACTCCTAAAAATATCGCGATTGCAATCGCGATTATTGTTGCAATCTGGCTACTTATCAAGGGCGGTAAAAAGCTGTTGTCTCTCATTAGAGACAAGCGACTGGAAAACAGCCAAAGTAAACCAGAATATAAGCTCGCTCAACAATACCGAGCTGCTGCCAATCCTTCAGGATCTAAATTTTGGATCAATTGGGACGGAACAAAAGAAAAGGAAATTGAAGACCTTATCCCACAAACAAAAGGCAAATTCAAACAGGTTTCCCAAGCATACAAAGACCTTTTCAAAGACGATTTGACAAGAAGGATGCGCAAAGAATTAAGCTCTAGAAGGTTTAAAGAATGGCAATCTGTAATTGGATGATTTGGGCAATGGGGGTAATTAAAACAGTTGGATCGTGAGCAGTATAAGATTAAAACCAAATACAACTACTACTATCGCACTGGCAATTACTATAGCCATTATCGTAGCTATACTAATTACAAAAAAAGGAATCCCCCTACCCAACCGAAAAACATTAAAGCAACTAGGAATTATAAAATAACAGAAAATGAGCAGAAGAAAGAAACAAGGATTCAAACTAGAGAATAAACACATCGTAATCATAATCGCCATAATTGGACTGATTGTAGCCTTTGCAACACGCAAAAAATGGCTGCCCTCAGTAAAGAAAAAATTAGGGCTTAAAGGAGTTGATCCACATTACCCACAATACCCCCATCATCCCGCATTAACCGCTGGATACATTGGGTAATTGGGGTAAATGGAATAGTAATAGTGCCTCTATGAGGCCACCGATAAAGACAATTTCGATCATTATTGTAATTGTCCTGTGTATATGGTTATTCAAGAGGTATTACCCGTACTTTAAATACGTGCGTTTAGGTTTAGACCGGGACGATCTTAAAAAACTAAGTAGCCCTGACATAGAGGGATCATGGCGACAAATGCACCCAGATTTTATGGAGAAACTAACCAAAGTAAAAAGGCTAGTTAACCTTCCGTCGTTCACCATAAACAGCGGACTAAGAAGCCACAGGCATAACAAAAAGGTGGGAGGAGTTGCTAATTCGTCTCACCTGTTCGGACGCGCGGCAGACATTCACACCCCGAACCCTTGGTATCAAAGACGTGTTGCCAGAGCCGCAGTAAAAGCCGGATTTACGCGAATGGGAATCGGTAAAAACTTTATTCATATTGACGACGACCCCACAAAACCGCAACCCGCAGTTTGGGGATATGGTGGAAAAAAACCGCCCTTTAACCCGTTTAATTTAGTAACCTAAGTCCGATTGAAACCGAGGCGCGAGTAAAATAACCAAACCCAATTTTACCGGTAAATACTGATACTTGCGCTCCTATAGCAAATTGACTTGTTACCAAAAAATCCGCGCCTACGTCAATACTGCCTCCTAAACCAGATGTGTTGTAAGGGATATTCGAAAAACTTGGTTTTGTGCCACGGTGTAGGTAGCCAAAAGACCCGTTCATATAAATTGCATTTCTGGAAGAATTTGACGTTTGCCGCCAACTATACGCAGGTCCAATAAACTGTGTATATAGATCATAATCATGCTGACCATATACGTTGTATTTAATGCCAAATCCGTGTGTTGAAGCAGCGAAGAATAGCAAATCAGCTTCTACATTAATCCTAGATTAGATTGCCTGAAATCGTCCTTGATTGGGCCGTAAAACTGGTTATATTTACGCGACAAATAACCGCCCCAACCAGCGTTTACAGCAAATCGAACATTTGTTGACTCCTTTCCAATTTTTACCGATTCTGCAGAAACATCCCGCTTTTCATAACGCACAATATCTGAAGCCGGAATAGTGCGTACATCCTGTTTTCCTATTTCATTAAGGGCTAATAGCGTAACCCAATCATTAGAGGTTTCAACAACACTACACACTATCGAATCTCCTGACCTCGTAATTACAACGTCATTCATGTACCGATAGCTTTCTGGCTTGCGGTAAAAATCGAACCGATAGAACTTTAATTTAGAAATTGGCAGATTGAACTTCATATCATAAACCTGATAGGAAATAACGCCATTTTTGATTCCTAATATCTTACAATTGATAGAGTCACCAGACGTTGTAAATACTCCATCTTGACAAGATACCACTATTGAAAAAAACGATAGAAATAACGTAGTTAAAATTCGCATGTGGCTAGCTTTGAATTGTTTGCAAAATTAGGGCAATAGAAATTAGGCCCAGTGGAAGGGTAGCCTCTTTACCGAATTCGTAAGCCAATCGAAAGACTAACCCTAGTTAAATTGTGCTTATTTTCTTGTATCGAAACTGGTTCTTTGTACACTTCATATTCATCCAAAACACCCGCTAACAAAGACAATTGAGCGCCCAGACCTATTTTTTTAGTAATCCAATAATCGTAACCTACACCTAACATTCCTCCAAGTGTTCCGCCCTTCTTTTTCCGGTAGGAAACCTCATACCTCGTAGAGCTTTCCATAAATCCATAATAACCAGCACTAAGATTAATAAGCAGGTCATTCTTAAACCGTGTTCCAAATGGCCGTATGGATAACATAGGTGCTACGTACCAATGCCATCTCTTATCCTCATAGTCAATTGGAACGCCCTGTAATTCATCTTTTAGGTGATTACTCGTGTACAGCAAGGATGACGCAACTCCAAAACCGACAAAAGGACTAACGTAACCCGTAAGTTCTGCACCGAAATTAAATCCTGAACGCAATTTCTTTCTGTGTTCTTCCAGATAATAAGGCTCCTGTTTACGCCCGATAAATACGTGACCATAGCCAACATTATACGAAGTCACAATTTTGGTATAATCCGAAGAACGAGCTGCTTTATTTCTAAAATGTTTCAGTTCATAAAACTGAACATTAGACATAGCAATTTTGTGTGCTTTTCCATCTTGTTTAAACGCAATACTATCGGCTTTAACTTCCTTGATCTTGCAATTAAGCGTGTCACCTTGTTTGGTGAAAATTGCATCTTGGGAAAATAGGTTTGTAGCGGTAAGTGCAAATAGCACTAACATTAGGTTTTTCATGGGTTTTTATCTTTTACTTGTGATTTGCATTTTTCATTTTGACAACAATTACAACGGATATAACTATCGTACTCGCGATGAGTACCGAATTTAATGGTGTCTCCTTCTATACGACCATACCCAAAACCTCTGAACCATCCATTAACAAACGGAACAGGCTCTCCTCCCGGATGAAATACTTCAATTGTAATTTTATTCCCTTTATGAATCTTATACTTTCCGCGAAATACAGATTTAGGGTGCACCATAGCAAAATCAGAATCTGATGGGGTTTTATCAGCAGTACTGATTCTCCGTACTAGACTTCCGTCCTTGTAAAATTTAAAGTAAAAAAACATAGCTCCAACACTCGCATCCGGAATATGTTCCTTATATATTGCTGATGTGTCTAACATACTTGCGCCAAGTTCATCTAACGTGTAGTCAAGTCTGTATTTGCGTGGTTTCTTGAGTACGATTTGGTTGTCAACCGTTGTGACAGGGTGTCTAAAAAAAACACAGGAGGACAACAAAACTGCTGCCCCCATGATGAAACTATTTTTTACCATCGCTCTTAGTAATTGAACTACGGCTTCCCATTTTGTTCTCTTATATAGTTATAATAACCGTTTTGATACTTTAGCTTGATGGTATCACCAACGATGTAACCTTTTCGAAAATGCCGAAACCATCCATCAACAATTGGAACGGGTTCTCCCGGGTTAAATACTTCAAGCTTAATTTTATTCCCTTTATGAATCATGTACTTTCCGCGAAATACAGATTTAGGGTGGACCATAGCAAAATCAGAATCTAATGGGATTTCACCAGTCTCTTTAATTATTTCCACTAGGCTGCCGTCTTTGTAAAATTTAAAAAACCTATGCATAGAACCTTGGTGCATTTCTGGAATATGTTTTTTATACACTGCTGATGTATCCAAAATACTTGCGCCAAGTTCATCTAACGTGTAGTCAAGTCTGTATTTGGGTGGCTTCTTGAATACAATTTTATTGTCAGCCGTTGTGACAGGGTGTCTAAAAAAAACACACGAGGACAGCAAAACTGCTGCCCCCATAATGAAACTATTGATATATAAATCAATCCTACCAACGGCCATCACTTACAGCGGATATAACTATCGTACACGCGCTGAGTGCCGAACTTAATGGTGTCTCCTTCTATACGACCATACCCAAAACCTCTAAACCATCCATTAACAAACGGCACGGGTTCTCCTCCAGAATGAAACTTTTCAATTGTAATTTTATTCCCTTTATGAATCTTATACTTTCCTCGTAATACAGAATGGGGATGCACCATGTCAAACTCAGAATTTGATGGAGTTTCACCAGTCGTATTCATTATTTCCACTAGGCTGCCATCTTTGTAAAATTTAAAAAACCTATGCATAGAACCTTCATACATTTCTGGAATATGTTTCTTATATATTGCTGATGTGTCTAACATACTTGCGCCAAGTTCATCTAACGTATAGTTAAGCCTGTATTTTGGAGATTTCTTGAGTACGATTTGGTTGTCAGCCGTTGTGACAGGGTGTCTAAAAAAAACACATGAGGACAGCAATACTGTTGCCCCCATGATAAAACTATTTTTTACCATAGCTCTTAGTAATTGAACTATGGCTTCCCATTTTGTTCTCGTATATGGTCGTAATAACCGTTTTGATGCTTTATTTTGATGGTATCACCAACGATGTAACCTTTACTAAAATGCCGAAACCATCCATTAACAATTGGGACAGGTTCTCCCGGATTAAATGATTCAATCTTAATTTTATTCCCTTCATGAATCTTGTACTTTCCGCGAAATACAGATTTAGGGTGCACCATAGCAAAATCAGAATCTGATGGGGTTTTATCAGTCTTTTTAATTATTTCCACCAAGCTACCATCTTTGTAAAACTTAATAAATGTATAAATAGACCCAAGGCTTGATTCCAACGTATGCTTATAGGCAACTGATGTATCCAAAATACTTGCGCCAAGTTCATCTAACGTATAGTTAAGCCTGTATTTGGGTTGTTTCTTGAATACAATTTTATTATCAGCTGTTGTGACAGGGTGTCTAAAAAAAACACATGAGGACAGCAATACTGCTGCCCCCATGATGAAACTATTTTTTACCATAATGTAAATGGGTTGTTCGTTTGGTAGTTGTAATATGGTTCCCAATGATCACTAGTCATTCTAAACCCAGGTTGTCTTCTCAGTTTATCATGAGCTATCTCGTTTTGTATCTTATGCCTTATCCAAGCTGAATTAGCTCCTACTTGAAATCCTTTGTACCCAACATAAGCCGCTCCTAAACGATACCTAGGCCCAGTCTCCAAAACAAGGTTGTTTGGGTACACCTCTCCGTAACGACCGTCTAAAGGTGGTCCATATCCTTTATCTCCACTATAATATTCATACATGGCTTCTTCAATTTTTACTGCTTTATGCCCTCTATGTCCTGTAAAGAGTTTAAACCCTGCGGTAAAATCCAAGTATTGAATCTGTACTGCTGCTGTTCGGTATTTGTCCTCTCCATCACCAGCCCACCTATTAAATGGAAATCCATCGTTTTCGTATCGAACAGAAAAATCTCCTTCGCGCAGCTTCAGCCCTCCGACTCTTTGACTTGACCCTGTAGTCGTAATAAAACTAGTAGAGTAAATTGACACTCCATGATGTCCGTTATCGTATTCGAAACCCAATGAACCTCTTATTTCATACCCTCTTCTTCCGGTTCCCATCGCTTTACCCATCCTACTTACACCAAATCCAGCATTCACGAATACATTCTCTGCTATTTCGGTTCTAATGGTAACATTTACACCATACCCAAAGCCGTTTCCTAGTGTGCTGGCAGGGCTTATTCCTACGGTAGTTCCATCAATAGTAATACTAGCTTCCGGTATTTGATTACAAATAGCTCCACCTAAAGCATCCCAACCAGAAGTTGCGCCTCCACTTGCTACCGCCATTATTCCGTGGCCTGTTCCTTGCCAAAGAGCATTCATGAATTGCTCATCGTTCATCTTAAAATCATTCTTAACGTAATCTCCCGCTACTTTGGCAGCCGCATACATGGCAATTATAGCTACTGGACTTTCACCACTTGGGTCCGTGTACTTAAGCGGGTTGTTGAAAACATAAGAGTACCTATTGTAGCTTTGCGAAGAAGCAACATTGGCTACATAATTATCGGGTGATAGCATTCGTCCTAGTACAGGATCATACATTCTGCCGTTCATGTTGATTAGTCCAAAATTTGGCAAATGCTCGTGCCCTGTATACCCTCTAAGCCAAGAATACTTCTGGTCCTTTACGTACTTTGAATCTACATCCCATGTTTTTGGATCTCTTTGTCTGCCCCAAGCATCAAAACTTTGATGGTTAACTATTTTACCCTTACTATCGGTCAAACAAACAATCGAACTTAACTGGTCTTTGTATACATAATACAGTTTGTCTGATGATCCGGTTTCTTTCACAAAAATTGCAGTAATACCATCTCCTCCCGCAATATAATGTAGCTCAACGGCCTTACCTGTTTTAGTGTTTACAACCTTCTCATACTCCCCGAAGAAGTATTTTTTAATGATTTGTTGACCATCTTCATAAACTGTTTTCTTTCGCTGTCGATCCGGTCCATAGTATAGCGATAACTTATGTTTAGTCGTTGTGGGATTACCATTGTCATCTGTATTACGTTCTATAATTGACTCAGGGTTATGAAAGCTATTGTACTTTATGTCTTGTTTCAAAGAAGAAATGTCTCCGTTAGGATTCGTAGCGGTTAGAACCGCGTTTACCTTATCCTTGTCGTAAGTATATTCTCCTGCATCTGTTTTGAAATCAATATTGCCATTATCCCAATACTTTAATTCTTGTTTCAACTTCCCATTAAGTCGCACCGAATTAAGGCGATCCAAATTATCATACTCAAATGACTCTACCTTACCATTTTCTGACCTCTTGATAAGGTTTCCGTTCTTTATATTATAACTAAGTCTCAAATCCTGTACGTCAGGATTAGTGACATAGATTCTTGAAAGAAATCCAAACTTATCGTAAGACTTCATTGTCTTGAGCCCATTGCCTAATGTGTACTTTGTATACTGTCCAAAAGCATTAGTTCCCTTGTCTGAGGTTTCGTCTCCTACTTTCCATATAGCAGTCGATTTATGCTTTACCTCTTTTAGAAAACCATTGTCAAAGTAAATTTTATCTATCTTAAAACCTGACGGGTAAATCACCTTTTCGATACTGCTATATTTATTATAGCCATAACCTGTATTATAACTTTTACCATCAACTTTTTCCCTTATTCGTTTGACACGTCCAAGATGATCATAATAGTAATCTTTAATTATGTTGTTTTTCGTTTCTTTAACACGCTGAATCTGATTAATACCAAAGCCTGATCCAACGTAATCGAATTTGGTTACATATCCGCCATTTACATCCCGTTTTTGTTTAATTCTGCCCATCACATCGTATTCCATTTCAAACGCATTCCCGTTGGCGTCCTTTGTATATCTTAATTGTCCAAATGCGTCATAATCATAAACTATTGTGCCAGCATTTAAATCAACCAGTTCTATTTGGTTCCCCTGTTTGTCGTATTTAGCACTTGCTATCACTTTGCCACCCATTTTCGTTTCTTTCAACAATCCAGAACTGTGATAGGTATAATTCAAAAACTTTCCACTTTCATCTCTAGAAGCAACAAGTTTTCCAGTAGCATCTTTGTCGGTTCTTGTTTCGGTGCCGTCCGTATGCCTTACCTGGGTTGTAATTCTATTGATACTCTTCTTGTACCTATACTTATATTTCGTAGTTCCGATGTCATTTGTTGACGTATGAAGCTGCCCGCGTTCATTGTAACTATTTGTAGTAACCAAAATCGGAGTACCACTTCCTTTAATAAAAGGGCTTGTAGTTGTTTTTACCCTTCCCCTGTAATCATAGGTTGTTATTTGAAAAATATTATCGGTTGCCCCTTCATTTCTAACTTGTATTTTCCGACCTAAAGCATCAAACCATGTTTTAGTAGTAGGCTTTCCTTCTGTAGTAACGGTTGTTGTGTGGAGCGATTTTCCAAGCTTTGTTGGGCTTGTACTTCCTGGGTTATTAATTTCCCAGGCGAATGATGTTTTTGTAGTTACATTATCTGGAGTTGTTTGCATTATAAGCTGCCCAAATTCATTGTATACATAACTGGTAATTAATCCATCAATTCCTTTTTTTGTTAGTGGCACACCTCTTTTAGGGTCATATTTTGCATAAACACTTTGCCCCAAAGAATTCGTAGTCTTTTCTACAAATTTTCCTTGGCTATCGTAAGCATAATGTTTTGTACGAGGCAAAAGTTTATTGTCATTTGATGACACTGTTTTACTCTTCAAGTTTCCGTCAGGCCAATACTTAAAATCAGTCCTTAACTCTTTAGCACTTGATGGATCCGCTAACGTTCTCTTTAAACCACCATTATTGTAATATTCGTACTCTACTCTTCTAACATAAGGTTGTTGCCCTTTTCTTCTAGTTATCACTCGTTGCCTGGTCAATTTTGATGGTACGTGTGCGCCGAATTTTTCAAACTTACTTGTTACAATAACGTTTTCAATATCTCCTTTTGTTGTTTTGGTCCTACGAACGTTGCCAAAATCGTCGTATTTATAATCTACGGTAGTTGTAAAATCCAGTAGCTTATTTACCGATTTAGACTTTAGCACATAAGGCCAAACTCGCTTTCCACCTAGTGCTTTATACCTATTCCATAAATTGGTTTGAGACAACGCCTGTCCGGTTCCTATCAACCAAGTGCTTATTTGATACGGCTGATTTATGAAATACGTTGGGTCGTACTGATATTTTGTCTCCGTCTTTGTATCTGTTCCAAAATTGTGTTCGGTAATTTTACTATAACCTAAAAATCCTCTCCCGTGTTTGTGAACTTTTGCTCCCTCGTACTTATATGAAGTTGTATTTCTACCTCCAATACCATTTGGGACACTTACAAACGAAACAACCGGAAGCGCTGGCTGGATATCTGTGAGTGGAAATTTAGCACCCGATCCTTTCTTATAAACATCGCTATTCGTTAGGTATTCATAAGTGAACTCTGTAATGTTATTATATCCGTCTGCTACCGCCCTTAGTAGTCTTTCTTTGTTTTTTTGATAAAAATGTAGAATTATCGGCTTTAGACCTGAATTGGTTTTATATGCCATAAGATCCATTGCTCCATCACCATTAAAATCACCAAAGACTAATTTCTTATTCGCCACAGAGCTTGGTAATGCATAATGCCTTCTCTGAAAGCTTAGTCCATTACTATAATAAACGTAGATATTCCATGGCAACACCTCTACAATATCTGATTTACCATCGCCATTTATATCACTTACATAATGTTCTGACTGTTTAGATTTTAAATTGATAACTACTCCCGTTTTATCTTTCTTGTCAATTCTTCCTGTTCCTGGATACAACAAACTAAACCCAAACGGAGAATTGTAATAGGCCTTCAGATTATCCAGCTTTCCATCACCATTAAAGTCGCCATAAAGTGTTTTAGTGTACGCATTACTTTTCGGTGCTGAAGCAGAAGGGAGTTTAAATTTTTGATTGTGAAACACTAATTTTTGACCGTTCCACCTCACGTAATGAAAAGTACCCTTTTCATCGTTGCGAACATTTATTAACTCCGTTACGCCATCGCCATCAAAATCGTCAGGAAAACTCTCTTCAAATTGATATACTGGCCCTGGGAATTTGGTGTATTGATTAAGCTTTGTTCTTGGGTCGTTTATATCACAATTAACGATTACAGAATAAACTGTTTCAGCTGCAAAATAGAACATTTCAAGTTTGCCATCTCCGTCAAAATCTACAACATGAAATGTAAATGGGTCATTGTCTTTAAGAAGTAATCCCGTATTCCAATATTTTTGAGCTTTGAATCCCTTTCCGGTCGAGATGTATGGTGATATACGTCTATTGTTTTTAGACAGTCCCATGGATACAAGCTCAACCAAAACAAAGTCGTCCTTACCATCACCATTAAAATCTCCAACCCTCAAATCGCTGCTTGATACTGCTGGGAAATTAAACCCCAATTTAATTCCTGAATGGAAACCTCCCTTTGCGTTTCCTAAATGTAGCGTCCAAGCCCTTCCACTTGATGAATGGATATCATCCGGACCAGGACCTGTCTCATGAAACGTAGAATAATGGCCATATCGTAGAATGTCTGATACTCCATCACCATTAAAATCTCCTGCCCAGTAATTATACTTCTCTGTTAGGGTTCCTAAATAACTATTTGGAGCAATGCTATTAAAGTTAGTTACCTGTTGCTTTATATTAACTCCTCCGGATTCACCATACTCAAATACGGTACTATTTAAAGGAGTTCCTTTACTCCCTGATTTTTTTATCTCTTTTAAGTAGGAATAAAAATTAAAACTATAATTGAAATCATACCGGTCAACCTGTTTCCCAGCATTGGTAATCACAATGGACTTTAAGACTACATTTTGTGCCCTAATTTGTCCTCCGACATAGGTTTTATTCTTATCCTTTCTTGGAGTGTAATTAAACTGAACTATGTTGTCGTTATATTTAATCTTATCCAGTAACGTCTCATTGTTTTCACTGCGATAGTGATAGGTATAATGGTTACCATAATTATCATATACCTTATTGATCATCCAAGACAAAGGAGGGTTTTGGCTATTGGCAATAATTCTGGAATCGTCTGAATTTCCAAGCTCCATTGTTATGCCTTGTTTTGACTCTACTTTAAACCATTTCGGAGCTTTATGTGTGCCTTTACCGTGGGACGTTATTCTGTTAAACTTTTCAATCTCTTGTTTATACTCCGTCCCGCCTACACCGTATTCACCATTAACAGCAACTAACCTGTTCCCGTTTAATGCTAGAATGTCTTTAGTCGTTAACCTAACCGATTCGACTCTGCCATCATTGTGAAAATTCTTTGGCTGTCTTGTTATTGCAGAAATACCACTAATGCTCCAGCCTCTTCCAATCAGACCTCCTGTAGATAGGCTATTGTAATTTACAGACAAACTGGGAACAAGCCCTTTTCTACCAGGTGGTAGTGGTATCGGTATGGAGTAGGTTGCTGCGCCATTGGATACGCCATGCGATCCTGCAATGGTTCCCACCGGTAGGTTAACATTTACTTTTCTATCTTTAAACGGTTGTGCTTGGACTTGGGTAACAACTGTTAACCCTAAACTTGTTGCGAGAGCAATTAGGACGCTCCATCTAGTCCTCAAATTGCCTAATACTTTTATTCTCATTTTATGTAAAATGTTGTTTCTATATCGTTTGATTTTTAATTAGTAGTCCCTATTGCTTAATTATTTGTCTGGAAGCAGAATGATGAACGGGTTGGTGTTGTTGGTTTTGCCCATGTGCAATAACCTTCATATTGTAGTTCCCTGCTTTTTGGTTGGACAAGTCCAAATTGAATTTAGGCTCGTGAACAGTAGTGTGTAGGATTTCCTTTCCCGTCTGATCGTTTACGATAACCTCATAGTCCTTTATAGACGTAGCATCGAAGTAACCTCCCGAAAGTATTTCAATCTCTGTTATACCACCCAAACCCAAAACGGTTTCTTCTACAGCAACGTTTACATCTCCGCTTGTAGGATTGGGCCATACGTCTACGTCGATACTTCCTCCAGCATCTTCTTTAGCATGGCCTCCGTTTGCCATTTCACCATCCCCCTCCGTGTTTCCTGTACCGGTATTAGAGTTGGGGTCAATTGGAACGAAACGACGAATCCTGTTACCAGCGTCATCGTATGCAAACTCAATTTTTACCGCTTTTGCTTTATGCTGTTGGGCATTAGCGTTTAAAGCTATCATCATCACACCAATACTCAATACCCTGATTGTCATTCTACAGATCAGAGCGATCCCTTTACTTTCTTCACCCAATTTTTTGGGTGATAGGGGTGGTTTCTTCTCTTTTATTGTCATTACTTGTTTTGTTTTAAGCCTCCTAGAGGCATTTATTTACACTGGTCAAGATTGGTTGATTTGGGTAATGTTGGGATGCATTGAATTATGGAAGTCTTACCAAAAGCACAGTTTATTATTAAGTTAATACAAACGACTTCCCAGCGTTATCTAGGCCTTTATGTAATTCGCAACATCCCAACATCCCAACATCACCATCACCCACGGTTCAGTTCGCGTTATTGTTTAAAAAGTATATAGGAGTAGTAAGGGCATGTAATTAGTTCTTCCAATCTTCCCGTTAGATTGTCATTCTATTTTTTGCTGCAAAGCGACCTCATTTGGGTGATAGAGGTTTTTATTTTTCTTTTCCCACATTACACACATCAGGTATTTAGGTTTTAAGTTAAATGGCCCGTTTTTCGTTAGCCGGGTGCGAAAGTATTTCAGGGAAAAATAATGTCCAAGGTAAAATTTTGGAAATACTAACTTTTGAACAGAGCTTTTTTAGCCCTAAAAAGCCCTGTTTTTAGCCTTATTTATCTGATTTAGAGTTCTGAAAAAAAATAAAAATACTAACTTTTGGAGTTGTTTTTTTGATCGTCGAATTACCCCAAAATAATGAGGTAACAGACTGTTTAACAACTCTTAATACAAATTCACTTTTTTTTGCTTTCCAGTAGGCAATACCACTGGTGTTGAATTCGTATCTTTGCAGCGACCGCAGTTCGTTTCATTTATCCTGCGGTCATCTCTTTTTATAAACTGTTGCAGAGCGGTATCATTACGGTATCGCTCGTTTTTTGGCTCCATAGCTAACCAATCCAATCATCCAAAAACCCAAAAACTCATTTTAAAGAGATTTAAGCGGCTTTTGTTTTTCGACGCGCGAACTTATAATAAACCCAATCCAACCCTCTTAAACAAGCTAAAAACACCCTCAAACAGGTTCTTTGTTTTCTTTTTTGGCGCAACTTTTTTCTTTTTAAAAAATCGCTTCCCCCCACTTGTTTTTCCTCGTGGCTTTGTTTTCGTTTCACTCGACAAACCAACTCGAAAAAATCATGTTGCATTTTTTCGCATCACCCAAGCCAGAGAATCCCTCTTTAAATTTTTCTTTGGGTGAGATGGGTTTTGTCATTTTTGAAGGCTCGAAGCCGAAAAAATGCAAGGGAAATTAATCTTCACAAAGATTGTGAAAGATTGAAAAGGATTGAAAAGAATTGACGCGCGCGCGATATTTATATGTATTGAACTATAACAAAATCCTAGTGAACTATAACAAAATCCTAGTGAACTATAACAAAATCCTAGTGAACTATAACAAAATCCTAGTTGAACTATAACAAAATCCTAGTGAACTATAACACTAAAAAAACTACGTTTCTTTTTATTAGTGTTTTTTTTCTTTCTTTACAGACATGAATGAAAGAAATAAAACCATTTTACAATCTAACTCTCTTACTACTGCGAGATTTGAATATACTGCGTTAGAACGTAATATTTTTTATATGGTTCTAAAAGATATTAGCGAAACGCCCAAAGAGAGATATTATGTCTCTATATCAGATATTCAAAATCTGATGAATGTTAAAAACTTGTATTCAGAAATAACGAGGGCTTGTGAAAATATTATCTCACGAGTTTATCACATAAAAAAGGAAGATGGCCGAATTTTACTGTTTAGTATGTTTTCTTCATGTGAAATAATACCCGGAACTGGTGTTATCGAAATTGCATTTGATGAAAAAATACGCCCCTACCTTTTTAATTTGAAAGACAACTTCACATTAATGGAGTTGGAAGTAGCCATTGGTATGAAATCCAAATACAGTAAAAGGTTGTATGAGATACTGAGTCAATGGCAAGACATTGGAGAAAAGACATTTGGCATTCTTGAATTAAAGGAGATGCTAGCGTTATACGACCCCAAAAAAAAGGTAGAATCATATAAGATGTGGACCTCATTTGAATCCAGAGTTTTAAAAGTTGCTCAACGAGAATTTAAATCAAAAAATTCAAACCTAACATTTACCTATAAACCGAATAAAAAGGGAAGAAAGTACGAGTCTATAACCTTCAAATTGGAAAACAAGAGCTATCAAAAAATGTTGGATTTTAAAGATGAAGATGTAGGGCTTTTTGATAGGCTAGTTAACAAATTTAAATTGCGGCCTGACCAAGCAAAAAAGGTCATTTCATCAAATACACCTTCTGAAATAAACAAAGCCTTGTACCGCATCAAATTGGAATCTAAGTCAAATATCGGTGCTTATTCCGCAAAAATTTTCAATGTATAGGCCTTGGTTACACAAACAGCTTGAATAAAAAGACTTTCGAAACGAACTATAACAAAATCCTAGTCAACATAGACCACCTCAAAACCACTTGAATAAAAAGACTTTCGAAACGAACTATAACAAAATCCTAGTCAACATAGAC
>JAHDHW010000069.1 GCA_020631105.1 Saprospiraceae bacterium
CATGTCAATAAAACTTCTTCCCCTTCCTCAATGCTTCCAATAAGTCCAGATCCTGCTCATTTTTCATCAAAGCACCAAGGTGAGGAGGAATATCTCTATTTAAATCAATCTCATCCAGGGTATCTGCCTGAATGCGTTCCAGAAGGATTAACTTGAGCCAATCCAGTAGTTCACTCGTTGACGGTTTCTTTTTGACACCCCGGATTTCCCGTAAGCCATAAAATACTTTCATGGCATTACTGACGAGCTCTTGTTCGATATCAGGAAAATGCACATCGATAATCTGTTGCATCGTTTCCTGATCCGGGAAACGGATATAATGAAACAGGCAACGCCTCAAAAAAGCGTCAGGAAGTTCTTTTTCATTATTTGAGGTGATTAAAATGATTGGCCGGCTTATAGCTTTGATGGTCTGTTGTAATTCATAGCAGTAGAACTCCATTTTATCCAATTCTAATAGCAGGTCATTTGGAAATTCGATATCCGCTTTATCAATCTCATCGATTAGGAGGACGACTGATTCGCCGGCGTCAAAAGCCTCCCATAGTTTTCCTTTTTTGATATAATTAGCAATATCTTCGACGCCTTCGGCTCCAAGTTGAGAATCACGAAGTCGGGATACCGCATCATACTCATAAAGTCCTTGTTGTGCAGTAGTAGTGGATTTAATGTGCCAGGTAATGATTTTTTTATCAAGCGCCTGAGCTATTTCATGTGCGAGGAGTGTTTTTCCGGTTCCGGGTTCCCCTTTAACAATTAGGGGTTTTTGCAAGTGGATTGCAGCGTTTACCGCAATTTGAAGTTCTTGGGTTGCGACGTAAGTATCAGTACCTTTAAAGGCCATTAGCGTAGAATTTTTATGCTTTAAAGTTAATAAATAAATGGAAGACAGCGGATCATTCATGCAGCAGTTAAATGCAGCTCTTGCTGCGATGTCCTGGATTGAAATTTGGGCAGTGATTACAGGTTTGATATATGTGGTCCTTGCAGCACAGGAAAAAATCGCCTGCTGGTTTTTTGGAATTATCAGCTCTGTATTAAGCATCTACCTCTTTTACGAGGGAAAACTCTATGCAGAATCAATGTTATATTTCTATTACGTACTTGCCGGAATTTACGGCTGGTATGCCTGGACCAGGCAAAGCCTTGGACAAGCCGGAACGGGGAAGAAAGATTCCCTGGCGATACATACCTGGAGTATCAAGCAACATGGGAAGGCAATTATCCTGGGGGTGTTTTTTATTATTCTATTGTCCTTCGTGCTCAGACGCTTTACGGATGCTCAGCTCCCTGTGATTGATGCTTCTACGACCATATTTAGTTTTATTGCGACTTACATGGTGACCCGCAAAGTCTTAGAAAACTGGCTGTATTGGATTATCATTGATATCGTAACGACCGGTATGTACTTCTACAGGGAATATTACCTATATGCTTTATTGATGATCGTTTATACTGTGATTGCAGTTATTGGATACATGCGGTGGAAAGCGATCTATACAGGAAAGGCGAATGCCTGAACGTTTGATCCTGCCGTAGCTCAGCGAATAAAAAAATACAGCCACTTCATTTGAAGTAGCTGTAGTAATTAGATTCCCGTATCTAATATAACAAACAAATATTAATCTTTTGTGAGCGGAAGTTTTCAGTAAAGGGATTAAAAGTCTTGGCGTTCTGCATCCAGTAGACACAGAGACAGCCAAGACTCGGTCACTCCCTTAATCTTTGAGTATCTGCAATAGCAGATGGATTGCTCTAATGCTAGAGCCAATAATTTTGGTTGTTTTGGTAATAAGTAGAGGAAAGTATTGCCTTTAAATATTCTCTTTTACCTTCTTTGTAGAGTTATTTTGAATTGCGGTGCAAAGATGCACACATATAACGCTTATTTGAAATGAATTGATAAGCTAAATTGAGCCCTAAAATGTTAAATTATTCAAAAAAGGACTGAACATATAGGTGAAACACCTAATCTGATAGGTGATGTTCGCATGTTGTTATAAGGGATTTACCAGACACTCCTTATTTTGGAATGAGGCGCTGGATTTTGGGCACATTCTCTTTTAATTGCATTCGGAGACGAACATTAAGAAACAGCAGCCGTATTTAATTGAACATTATTGAATGATATCCATTAAACTACTATCTAAAATAGTTGAATGCTGCGCGGAGTATGGAACGTAACCTTAATATAGTTGGGCTCTAATGACGGACTTAGAGGAACCTATGGCATATTAAATGTTTTCGCTTTGTCGAAAAGATTGATGTTTTGAGGCAAGGAAGGCAGATATTTTCGTCAGTTTGAGCAGAATACAATTCTATAAAAGGGGAATTGAATGACATTTAATTATTTAGATTCGATCTAAATAAAAACGACTATTCAAATAAGCATTAAGAGGTATATATTTTGACCTAAAAGGTTTATATCTTTGTGCCGTTTTTGAACAGCATATATACATTTCTAACTAAAAATTAAGGTCTTGAAGAACGGAATACTTAAAGCCTCGTTCCTGGTTTTCTTCCTTTCATTTGCCTTTACGGCTTCTGCCCAATCTTCCGGAGATTCTTCGAATTATTTGTTGTATGGCCTCATTGCGATTGCTGCACTTATTTTGATTGCAGTAATCTTACAGGTTTCAGATAATTTATTGAGAATTGAAGCGAAGCAACTAGGTGCAGATAAGAGTGGAGAAAGCTTTTCATTATTTCCAAGCTTTTCTAAAATGTTTACCCCGGCAGCTCCAGATTATGTTGGAGAGGAGCCAGTTCACCGATTCACCAAAGGACACGATATTCTTTTGGAAGGAGCGGCTGAAGGTGCAATAGAAGATGCAGAGGTAAATACATTTGCAATCCAACCCAAAAACTTTATCGGGATGTCACCCATTCCAAAGGTTACAGTTGAGGTTGGAGACAATGTAAAAGCCGGAGATATATTATTCTTTGACAAAAAGCGCCCTGAGGTCAAATATGCAGCTCCGGTTAGCGGAGAAGTTATAGCGGTCAACAGAGCAGAGAAAAGATCAATCGCAGAGGTTGTTATTTTGAAAGATAAGGACATGCAATATCGTTCTATTGAATCTTTCGATTTGGCAAATGGTTCGCGGGAAGAATTGGTGAACTACCTTTTAGAAGGTGGAGCATGGCCATTGATTCGTCAGAGACCTTACAACGTAGTGGCTGATCCATCAGAAACGCCGGTTAATATTTTCGTATCTACTTTCGATAGCGCACCTTTAGCACCTAACCTCAATTTAGTGGTAGAAGGCCAAGAAGCTGCTTTTCAGAAGGGCCTGGATGTCTTAAATCAATTAACTGGAGGAGCTGTTTACCTCGGATTAGATGCACGTACTGGAAATGAACCAGCTGCCGCTTTCCGAAATGCTTCAGGTGTCGAGAAGCAATGGTTCAATGGACCACATCCAAGTGGAAATGTTGGAATTCAAATTCACCACACCATGCCGGTTGATGCACAGATGAAAGCCTGGACGGTTGATGTACAAGGTGTGATTACAATTGGTAAGCTTTTACTAGAAGGTAAATATGATGCAAGCCGAGTGGTAGTAATCGCCGGGGCAGAGTTTGTGGAGCCTAAATATGTTAGAACTTATCAAGGAGCTAACATTGGTGATCTTGTAAAAGATAATACGAAGGCGGATAGCAAAGTACGCTTGGTTTCAGGAGACCTACTCTCTGGAAAACAAAAGTCAGCAGAGCAATATCTGGATTTCTTTGATGATCAGCTTTCTTCTATTGAAGAAGGAGATTATTATGAGATGTTCGGATGGCTAGTACCAATTGCACCGCGTCCAAGTATCTCTAATACTTTTCCGAATTTCTTATACCCTGATTATAAATTTACGCCGGATACTAATACACACGGTGAAAAACGTGCTTTCGTGGTAACCGGACAATATGAATCAGTATTGCCAATGGATATTTATCCTCAGCAATTGATGAAATCGATACTTGTTAATGATTTTGAACGAATGGAAGGCCTGGGGATCTATGAATTAGTGGAAGAAGATGTGGCACTTTGTGAATTCGTTTGTACTTCAAAACAACCATTGCAGGCAATCCTACGAGAAGGACTAGATGCAATGCAAGATCAAGGGTAACATGAATAATGAAGTATTTTCTTCATTATTGATTACAAATTTTTAATAATTACAATGGCTCTATTAGATTTTCTTAAAAAGATTGAACCAGATAAAAAGAAGTCACCATTCTTACATACATTATTTGATGGCTTCTTCACTTTTGCTTTCTCTCCAAATGCTACCACTAAAGGAGGTGTTCATATCCGTGATGGTATGGATCTTAAGCGTACGATGGTTCATGTCGTTCTAGCGCTTCAGCTTTGTTATGTATTCGGTACCTATAATATTGGTCATCAGCACTTTGTTGCTCTTGGGATGCATACTGGTTTTGTAGAAGCGATTCACTTAAAATTAGCTTACGGGCTTATCCAGCTTTTACCAATATTCGTAGTGACGCATTTAGTGGGATTAGGGATTGAGTTTTGGTATGCGGCTAAGAAAGGACATGCGATTGAAGAAGGCTTTCTGGTTTCAGGAGCATTGATTCCTTTGATTATGCCGCCAGATATTCCAATTTGGATCTTGGCACTCTCTGTAGCATTCGCAGTATGGATTGGAAAAGAAGCATTCGGTGGTACCGGAATGAATATATTAAACATTGCCTTACTTGCACGGGTATTTGTCTTCTTCGCATACCCGACTACGATCTCAGGTGACCATGTTTGGGTTTCTACATTCATGGACGAAGGTGTTGTAAAAGCAGCAGCTGGATCGGTCGCGGAGTATGGATGGTGGCATACCGGATTCTTTAACGGCCTGTTTGAATGGATGGGACTGGATACCTTTAGGGCCGGGGCAACCGTAGTTGATGGATATACCGGAGCAACGCCACTTGGATTAGCTGCTAAAGGAAGTTGGGCAGATGTTACGGCAGTATATTCACCAAGCCAAATGTGGTGGGGAGCAATCCCGGGATCTATTGGTGAGATGTGTAAGCCTGCTATTATATTTGGAGCCGTTTTCTTAATAGCAACAGGTATTGCAAGCTGGCGTATCATGTTAGGTGCAGTAATTGGTTGTGCTACTATGGGTTTAATCCTGAATGGATGGGGAGCAACGGAGTTTATGCTAATTCCTTGGTATTACCAATTCATCATGGGAAGTTTCATGTTTGCTGTGGTATTTATGGCAACTGACCCCGTAACAGCAGCATCTACTACACGTGGTAAATGGATATATGGATTTTTAATCGGCTTTGTTGGATTAATTATTCGTGTCCTAAACCCTGCATACCCAGAGGGATGGATGTTGGCGATTCTGTTTATGAACGTATTTGCACCGCTTATTGACCATTATGTCCTTGAAGGAAATATGACTCGACGAGCTAAGCGACTGGCAGCGATTAAAAGCACGGCCAGTTAATAAACTATAGTTATTGAAAGGTGTTTTTTTATAAAGGCCTTATTTCATAAATCAAAAATATTTAATTGTGAGTACAAGTTATGTAGTTCGGTTCGTCTTGATTATGACCACGCTTGTGGCCGTTTTACTAACCGTCTTGTTCCTTGGGTTAAAAGATCAGTCTGCGGTAAACGAAGCGATCTTTAACAAGCGAGCAATCCTTGCGTCGGTAAAAGACCATTTACCGGAAGGAATGGTCCACGAGGATCTCACGGATGATCAAGTACAGGAAATATTCTCTTCTCGTGTTGAGCAGGTAGCTTTAAATATGTCTGGTCAGTCATTAGAATCTGCTGATATTGTAGCTTCTGGTTACAAAGGTGGAAAAGCAGAAAATATTGATATGGCAAAAGAGAAAAAGAAAGAGGAGGCAGAGCGTATTTTACCACTATATGTATATAATGCTGATGGCGGTAAATTCTATATCATGAGTGTTCGTGGTAATGGTCTTTGGGATGAAATCTGGGGTAATATTGCATTACAAGATGATCTCAATACTGTAGCAGGTGCAGCTTTCGATCACCGTGGGGAGACTCCGGGGCTTGGTGCAGAGATCAAGGATAATCCTGGTTTTGCTGCTCAGTTCAAAGGCAAGAAAATCTACGACGCCAAAGGTCAGTTTACTTCTATCGATGTAGTTAAAGGTGGTGCTGACAAAGGAGCAATCCATGCAGTAGACGGTATCTCCGGAGCGACAGTAACTGCAGACGGAGTAGACGAAATGTTACGCCGTGGTATTAGCTACTACGAACCATACTTTAATCAGATTAAGTCAAGTAATCCTGGTTTGAGTAATTAATAATTGAAATTAGTAATTAAGAATAATATTTATAATGGCTGAAAATACAGTTCAAGACGTTCAAGCAAAGGAACCATTATTTGGAAAGAAAGAGCGTAAGCTTTTAACTGATCCTTTGGATGATAATAACCCAATCACGGTACAGGTGTTGGGGATTTGTTCAGCGTTAGCGGTAACCTCTTTGGTTTTGCCATCTTTGGTAATCTCAATTGCAGTGGTTTTCGTATGCGCTTTTTCTAGTTTAATTACCTCCTTGGTTCGTAATGCGATTCCATCTCAGGTACGTATGATCGTACAGTTGGTAATCATTGCATCATTGGTAACAATTGTAGAGTTAACGCTAAAAGCTTTTAACTATCCAGTATATAAGCAGCTATCTGTTTATATCGGTCTGATCATCACTAACTGTATCGTGATGGGACGTTTGGAAGCATTTGCGATGGCAAACAAACCATGGCGTTCGTTTTTGGATGGTGTCGGTAACGGTTTAGGTTATGGCGCAATCTTATTGATCGTTGCAGTGGTCAGAGAGGTATTCGGAAAAGGATCTTTATTCGCTGGTAGCCCCTTAGAAATGAAGTTCATCGGTGCTACGAATGAATATATGATTAATACTACGACTAGCGACTGGTTTGGCTGGTACAGCAATAATAACTTGATGGTATTACCGGCAGCAGCGATGTTCGTAATCGGAATTTTAATCTGGATACAGCGTAGCCGTAATCCGAAATTAGTAGATATCAGCTAGAGCTGATTTCGGAATTATAATATTGACAATTCTATAAAACAACAATAATGGGTGAGTTTATAAATACTTTTATCAGAGCCGCTTTCGTAGAAAACCTTGTGTTGGCTTACTTCCTTGGAATGTGTTCTTATTTGGCCGTTTCCAAAACAGTGAAAACAGCTTTCGGTCTAGGACTTGCGGTTATCTTCGTACTTTTTGTGACGATGCCAATTAACTGGCTAATCAATGAATACTTATTGAGTGAGAATGGTGTGTTTGGCGTAGACTTAGTATTCCTTCGATTGATTCTGTTCATTGCAGTTATTGCGTCAATGGTTCAGTTGGTTGAGATGGTCGTAGAGAAATTCTCTCCTGCACTTTATAATTCTCTGGGGATATTCCTGCCGCTGATAACGGTGAACTGTGCCATCCTTGGTGGATCACTATTTATGGTAGCACGGGAATATAATTTTACAGAGTCTGTAGCCTTTGGCCTTGGAGGTGGATTCGGTTGGTTCCTGGCAATTATTGCGATTGCGGCTATCCGTGAAAAAATCAAATACTCAAATGTACCTCCTGCATTACGTGGATTAGGAATGGCTTTTATCCTAACCGGCTTGATGGGAATCGCATTCATGAGTTTGATGGGAATTGATCCGGCTGCTTTCAGCGGAAGTTAGACCAGCGAATAAATAAAATTAGCCAACGATATACTTCAAAGAAATATAAAAACATTTTAGAATGATTCTTTTGTTTGATTTTCCGACTTTAGGTTTTGCGATTTTTGTCTTCGTGGCAATTATCCTTGCTTTGTCGTTTATGTTGATTGCTGCGCGAAAGCGATTAGTACCTCAGGGAGATGTAAAAATCATTGTCAATGGAGATACTGAAAAACCTCTAATTGTTAAGCCAGGAGCAACATTACTTACCGTCCTTTCTAACCAAAATGTATTCTTACCTTCAGCTTGTGGAGGTGGTGGTACCTGTGCAATGTGCGAGTGTCATGTAGATGCTGGTGGAGGAGATGTACTTCCAACAGAAATGAACCACCTTTCTCGAAAAGAAGCTGCAGAGAATAAGCGTTTAGCTTGTCAGGTGAAAGTACGTGGTGATATGGAAATCCGTATCCCGGAAGAAATCTTTGGTATCAAGAAATGGGAATGTGAAGTGGTTTCAAACTACAACGTAGCATCTTTCATTAAGGAGTTTGTTGTAAAACTTCCTGAAGGAGAAACACTTGATTTCCAGGCGGGTGGATATATCCAGGTGGATGTACCTGCAATCGAAGTTGATTATAAAAATATGGATATCACGGCGCACCCACGATTGGGTAAAAAGCCGGATGAGTTTCAGTCAGAGTGGGATAAATTCAACCTCTGGGAACTGAAAATGAAAAATGATGAGCCAATTTTCCGAGCATACTCGATGGCGAATCACCCTGCAGAAGGAAATATCATCATGCTGAATATTCGTATCGCTACTCCGCCATGGGATCGCGATAAGAATGGTTGGATGGATGTAAACCCAGGTATCTGTTCTTCTTACGTATTCGATCGTAAGCCAGGCGATAAAGCAGTAATCTCCGGACCATACGGTGAGTTCTTTATCAAACCTACCAAAAAGGAAATGGTATACATCGGTGGTGGAGCTGGTATGGCACCATTACGTTCTCACTTATTCCACTTGTTCCACACCATGAAGACCAAAGATCGTAAAGTCTCTTACTGGTATGGTGGACGTACAAAGCGAGAGCTATTCTATATTGATGACTTCCGTCAAATTGAAGAAGAATTCCCGAACTTTAAGTTTTATGTCGCACTGGATAATCCATTAGAAGAAGATAACTGGCAGGTAAAAGAGAATATGGATGCAGATGGTGATGGATTTAGAGGGTATATCATGAACGTACTTTATGAGCAATACCTGAAAAATCACCCAGAGCCGGAAGAAGTAGAATATTACTTCTGTGGACCTCCTGCCATGAATGCATCCGTAATTAAAACTTTGGATGAATTAGGAGTACCAGAAGAGAATATTGCTTTTGATGACTTCGGAGGATAATCCAGGTTCAAAATAATAAATATCAGAAGGCCTTTTCGTATGAAGGGGCCTTTTGTGGTTTTATGATCAATAACGAACGATTTTTGAGTTATAGCTGTTATTAAGCAGCAATAAAAAAGTGCGGATAGCATTGATAAATGCCCCTTTACTTAATTATCTTCGCAGAAATCACTTAGGATAGCTCTTTTAAGCTTATTCTTCGGTACTTAAATAGGAAAAAATGACTAATAAGAAAAGATATACAGTTACCTCTGCTTTACCTTATGCCAACGGTGCGCTGCACCTTGGGCACCTGGCAGGAGCATACCTTCCAGCTGATATATATGTGCGGTATTTACGCTTACTAGGAAAAGACGTAGTATTTGTCTGCGGCTCAGATGAGCACGGCGCAGCAATTACGATCAGAGCAAAAAAAGAAGGAATCTCTCCACGTGATATCATCGATAAATATCATAGCCTCAATAAAGAAACTTTTGAACGCCTGGGCATTTCCTTTGATATCTATCATCGAACCAGTGCAGCCTTGCACCACGAAACCTCTCAGGAGTTTTTCAAATTACTATACGACAAAGGAGGAGAGTTCGAAGAACGTACCAATGAACAGTATTATGATGCGGAGTTTAATCAGTTTCTGGCAGATCGATATATCGTAGGTACCTGTCCTAAGTGCGCACACGAAGAAGCGTATGGCGATCAATGCGAAAATTGTGGATCAACGCTTTCTCCCAGAGAGTTAATCAACCCACGTTCTACTTTGAGTGGGAATACGCCGGAGCTTAAAGAAACAACTCACTGGTTTTTCAAACTGGATAAGCATGCGGACTGGCTCCGCGAATGGGTCAAAGAAGGAACCTTAGAAGGAGCACAACACCATGATCCCAAAACATGGAAAAATCACGTTACCGGACAATGTCTGAGTTGGTTGGATGGTGAAGATGGCCTACAGCCGAGAGCTATTACCAGAGATTTAGATTGGGGGATTCCGGTACCTTTAGAAGGTGCGGAAGGAAAAGTGCTTTATGTATGGTTCGATGCACCGATTGGCTATATCTCAGCCACTAAACAATGGGCAAAGGATAACGGAAAAGACTGGAAAGATTACTGGCAGTCGGAGGATACAGAATTAGTGCATTTCATTGGAAAGGATAATATTGTTTTTCACTGTATTGTTTTCCCGGCGATGTTGAAGGCACATGGGGATTATATTTTACCGGTTAATGTACCGGCTAATCAATTCTTGAATTTTGAAGGGCGTAAGTTCTCCAAGTCCAAAGGCTGGGGGATTGAGCAGCATCAGTATTTAGAAGAGTTTAAGGATTTTCCTAATAAAGAGGATGCTTTGCGTTATACCTTAATCCGTAATGCACCAGAGAATAAGGACAGTGATTTTAAATGGGATGAATTTGTAGATTTTCATGATAATGAACTTGTTGGAAATCTCGGGAACTTTATCAATAGAGTAGTGGTGCTGACGAATAAATATTATGAAGGTGTTGTACCTCAAGTGAATAGTGATAGTCAGGTATTGAAAGATGCATTTGCTTTGGTTCAAACTTTCCAGAAAAACGTCGAGGCCTTCAAGTTTAGAGATGCCTTACAGACTTTCTTAGAGCTATCTTCTCTGGGGAACACTTATCTACAGGATGTTTCTCCGTGGAAAGTATGGAAAGAAGATCCGGAAAGTTTGGAAGTAAAAGAATGCTTGAGCAATTGTATACAGATAGTAACAATCCTGAGTGTATTATGTGAGCCATTCATTCCGTTTTCTTCAGAGAAGATTCGAAGTTTAATCAATTTGCCAAAAGTGGAAAACGGAGATTTACAAAAACTATTGAATCAATTACAAAATAAAGAGACTCTGATAAGCGAAGGACATCAATTAGGAGAGCCTGAGCTTTTATTCGCCAAGATCAACGACCGTAAGGATGCTTCCCGGATGCAACTCATCGAAAAACAAAAACAACACCTGGAGGATATTCTTGCAGCAGAAAAAGCCAACGATCGGGCACCGATAAAACCGGAAATCACATATGATGATTTCGTAAAACTGGATGTACGTACCGGCACTATTCTGACCGCTGAGAAAGTAGAAAAAGCAGATAAACTACTTAAGTTAACGGTGGACATTGGATTAGAGGTGCGTACAGTGGTTTCAGGTATAGCAAAGCATTACAAACCAGAAGATATCATTGGTCAGCAAGTATTATTACTCGCTAATCTGGCGCCTCGGAAACTCCGGGGAGTTATGTCGCAGGGAATGATCCTGATGGCAGAAGATGAAAATGGTAAATTGGTATTCGTACAACCTGGGGAAACCTGGGGGAATGGACATCAGGTGAGCTAAGAGTACACAGACCTTTTATAATCGATAACGGCAAACTTTTTTAAATTTTATGGCCTTTAAGAAAATTAAATTACCTCTATTGATTTTATCTGCGATAGCTGCAGTAGCGACCGGATGGATGATGTGGAGCAAATGGCAATCAGAGGAACTCTGGGGATATATGCCACTTTGGTTTTTCTTATCGGCCTGGGGTGCTATTGCTTTATTAGTCAGCTATCGATCCAAGACAAAGGATGCTGATCGAATGCTGGGCCTGGCATGTTTGAGTGCCTTGATACTTTCTTTAGGTTTTCCGCCTCTGCCATTTACTACCTTGCTGTTTATCGGCTTTGTACCGCTTTTGTTAGCAGAGCAATCTATTGCCAGTGCTCACCCGGAACGCTCCGGGCGCAAGGTGTTTTGGTATGCTTATAATACTTTCGTCTTTTGGAATATCGGGACAACTTACTGGGTGGCAAATACCGCATTTTTTGCCGGCGTTTTTGCGATCTGGGTGAATAGTCTGTTTATGAGTATTCCATTTGTATTGTTCCACCTGATCAAAAAACGCATGCCGAATGTGGCCTGGGTTTCTTTTGTTTCTTTTTGGCTGACCTTCGAGTACTTTCATTTAGATCATGAATTATCCTGGCCGTGGCTAACCTTAGGGAATGGCCTGGCGCAGTACCCAAGCTGGATACAGTGGTATGAATTTACCGGTGTCTTTGGAGGAAGCTTATGGATTTTACTCACTAACGTATTGCTTTATAAAGTAGTAGCAAATTATTACTTCCATAAGGTGGGGATCAGTTTGAAATCGCTCTGGAAACCCTTTGCCTTGTTATTATTACCATTATTGCTTTCCTTAGGCATTTTTTACACCTACGAAGAGGAGGGAACGGATTCAGAGATGGTTGTGGTACAACCAAATTACGAACCTCATTATGGTAAAGATCATATTAGTGATCGTGCGAAGTTTGACCGTCATTTAGAACTAACTTTAGAATCTGTTACGCCAAATACTCAATACGTTATTTTTCCCGAGAGTAGCTTTGAGCGGATAGACGAAGGAAAGTTGAATCAGGCAAAAGTTTTAAGAGAATTTCGAAGTGCACTGGAAGACTATCCTGATTTAAAAATCATCTTTGGCTCGGGGGCCTACCGATTCTATACGGCTACCGAACCACACCCGCCGGCAGTTCGGGAGGGCAAAAGCAGATCAGGGAATGTTTTTTACTGGGAGGCCTATAATGCAGCCTTCCAATTTGGAATGAAGGATGATGAAGTTCAGGTGTATCATAAGTCAAAGCTAGTTCCGGGCGCGGAGTTCTTCCCTTTGAAGAATATTTTACCTTTTATGAAGCCTTTAGTGGATAAACTTGGTGGTTCTGTTGCCGGGTTTGGAATGCAGGAAGAGCGATCAGTGTTTAGTAGTCCCGAGGGTTTTGATATCGCTCCTGTGATTTGCTATGAATCCATCTATGGTCAATACGTTTTGGGATATATTCGAAATGGAGCGGATGCCTTGGTGATCATTACGAATGATGGATGGTGGGACCGGACAGCTGGCCACCGACAACATTTATTATTCGCCGGGCTACGCGCAATAGAGACACGTCGCGCTATTGCAAGATCAGCGAATACGGGAATATCAGGATTTATTAATCAACGAGGCGAGGTCATTGCCGCCTCTGACTATGATGAACCTAGGGCCTTAAACGGAACCATAAAACTCAATAATAAAATTACCTTTTATACTAAGTACGGAGACCTGATAGGAAGAGTATCTATTTTCCTGACCGCACTATTGTTGCTAAATCTTATTGCCAAAGCCTGGCAAAAGAGAGCAGAAAGTAAGAAACGGGTATAATAAGGATTTTGTAAAAGGTAGAATCTACATTCTTTTCATTCTTCCGCCACCTCTACGGCCTTGCATTGTTCGGGCATGTTTCATTTGACCGCGATTGGTCAATGCTTTTTCGAACTGCTTAACCTGTTCTTTAAGCTGAGGTTCTGTAACCTTAAGTTTTTTGACCTTGCTGAAGTGTAATTTGGCATTGTTCCACTTCCCTTTCATCGCTTGAATATTAGCCAGTTGTAAGCCAACCATTGCTTTCTCATTATCGGTAGGTAACTCGATAGATTGAGCGATGTTCAGGTATTTTTCTGCAGCATCATTGTCCTTGCGGTTCATTGCGATGGTTCCTTTCATCAAGTAGTAAAAGGCGCGGTTGGTTTTGTATAGCCAATCTGGCTTAAGAGTCATGGATAGGCGTTTTTCTGCTTCGTCAAACTGCATAGTTTGTGCAAGCGTAGCGGCAGATTGTACTGTTCCTAACATCACATAACTTACAAGAAGAAGGATGCCGGCTAACAAAAATGGGAAAGCGTACCAGAAGCCATAAACAAAAGCTAAGATGGTTCCACCAATCAAACAAATGGCAATTAGAGCTAATTTGAGGTATATATTAAGTGTAAACATTGAATTATTATTTATTCTGTGAAAGAACGCTATAGTGGAGCATATAAGCACAACCAGTGTTCATTAAACAAGCCAAATGGCTTTCCGTTCAGTTGCAAAGATAGGAAAATGTAATGAAGCTTAGAATTCTGGGATGTTAAGGATGCTAATTATAAGGAGATGCAATGACTCTTTCTAATTCATTGATTTTTTCTTTAATCAGTAAATCGTTTGGTTTGAAAGATTTAGCCTGATAAAGGAATTTTCGACAAGGCTCTGTCTTTTGTTGCTTAAAGTAGATATGAGCAATATTCAGAGCAGTAAGGGCATTATCATTGCCACTGCGAAGGCCACGGTTGAGTGCCTCCTTGAGTTGATATTCACCTTCTTCGAGTTTTTCGTGCTGTAGCGCAATCATCCCTTTTGTAAAATGATAGTAGGCCCGATGCTGTTTACTCAGCAAATCCGGGCGTTTAATCTGATTGAGCAGGGTTTCTGCTTCATTCACTTTGCCCTTACGAAGCATCGCAAATGCTGCCCAAACATTACCAAAGAGAAAGTGTGTTGCAAGAATGACCAAGGCAGATAGATATAAATACCAGGCCGGTGTCCAGCCAATTTTGATCTGGAGAATGATCCCCACGATGAGTAAAAAACCAATGATGATAAATCGAATTCTGGTATTCATATTGAAAAGTATCAAAAAACTTTGCCCCGATAACTACTTTTTAAGAAAACGCTGATCATTAATCAGCATCCAATTTCCTTTTACTTCTAAAAAAGTGCCACTCTCAAATTGCTTCGAAAAGACGTCTTCATAAAAGGCTTTAGTGTATTTAATATCCCGATCGTTGTATGCTAATCGATTATAAAGGATTAAGCCTCCGGGCTTTGTTATAGCTTTTAAACGTTCAAGGAACGTAGTAGTTTCAAATTCCTCTGGTATAAGATCATCGAAAAAGACATCCATGATCACCATGTCGAATTGTTCTTGACATAACATAGTATAGGCATGAGCATCCGCAGCAACCAAATTGAAGTTGGAGTCCAGTTCATCCATGACGTATTTATTAGCGAGGTATAAGACCTCTTCGTCAATTTCTACCCCCGTATAATGAAATTGTAGGCCCAGAGATCTTTCTAAGATAATTGGAATACTTGCTAGTCCGAAGCCCAGAATAAGGACTCTTTTGCCAGGGAGTTTGTTAAGGTCAACCAGTTTAAAGGTTTCTGAAAAATTGTCGTAGCGATCCTCAAAGGAATAAATGGCATTTGCAGTGCAAAGTTGATAGCGACCATCTCTGAGGCTTACATAAAGGTGAGGATTATGGTCGCTGGAAGTACTTTCTATATGCAGCTCATAAATATAGCTAACCCACCGTTTCCAAAATGGCTGTTGCATGGAAGCTATTTTTCCCAGCGTCTGAATTTAGCTGTTTGTGCACTAATATTTTCGAGTATGGCAATATCCTCTTGGCTAAGTTCTACTTTTCGTCGTACCATTACAAGTTTGGCCGTTTCAAAGGCTTTTGTCGTAGTATAAGTTGAGAAACCGTTCGTACTGCCCCAGGAGAAAGAAGGGATGAAGTTACGTGGAAATCCAGCTCCGAATACATTAGCCGATACGCCGATTACCGTTCCGGTATTGAGCATCGTATTAATGCCACATTTTGAGTGGTCTCCCATAATCAACCCACAAAACTGCTGGCCAGTTGGGAGAAAGCGTTCTGCTTTGTAGTTCCAGAGTTTTATAGGTGTATAATTGTTTTTTAGATTGGAGGTATTGGTATCTGCGCCGAGATTACACCATTCCCCTAAGACAGAATTTCCTAAGTAACCATCATGAGCCTTGTTTGAATAGCCTGTGACCACAGAGTTGGATACTTCGCCACCAATTTTGGAGTATGGTCCTATGGTTGTTTTACCATAGATTCTGGCGCCCATTTTGACCACAGCGTTTGATCCGAGTGCGAAGGGTCCGCGAATAATAGCACCCTCCATGATGGTGGCATCTTTGCCAATATAAATCGGGCCATCCGTTGCGTTCAGGATAGAGCATTCTACACTCGCTCCTTCTTCAATAAAGACATTTTCAGGTTTAATCACCTGATTGGTATTAGATATAGGTTGGGAGGTTCTATCTTTAGTTAATAGCTCAAAGTCTTCCTTTATCTCTTGCCCGTTGTGCAGGTAAATTTCCCAAGGCTGAGTGATTTGAGTATAAGGAGTGTCCTCGACATCAAATCCTTGTAATTCTTCAATCTCTTCATCATGAATAAGACTTTGGAATTGTGCTTCGTTGAGCCTGGCTGCAATTAGCTCTCCATTCTTGAGTAGTGCTTCATTGAATTCTAGCTGTTGAATCAGTCGAAGGAGGTATGGAGAGGGTAGTGCAGATGCATTGATAACAATATTATCAGAAGCAATAGTGATTGGATATTTACGAGTCAAATAATCCTGAGTAATGTAAGAGATATTAGCATCTAGTCTTCTTGCCCATTTTTCACTAATCGTTAGAATACCAACGCGAAGTTCGGCAACAGGCCGGGTAAAGGTGAGTGGTAATAAATTTTCTCTGGCATCACTGTCGAAGAGAATGACGTTTTTCATATTTGGATAGATACTGTAGGAATCTGCTTTCGCTGCGAATTTACGCGAATTTGTACAAAAGCAAGGGGAAAAAATAAAAAAAGTCCTGCTGAGTCGTACTCAACAGGACTTTCTTTTGTCGGAATAAAATCCAACTAGCTCTTTTCTTTGTTAGCGAATCGTGAAGTACCGAATTTTTTATTGAATTTATCAATACGACCAGCGGTATCTACGAATTTCATTTTTCCAGTGAAAAATGGGTGAGAAGAGCTTGAAATTTCTAATTTGATAAGTGGATACTCATTGCCATCTTCCCAAACAATAGTGTCTTTGGTAGGTGCACAAGATCGAGTAACGAAAGTTTCGTCATTTGACAAATCTTTGAAAACCACTTTTCTATAATTACTAGGATGAAGATCTTTTTTCATTTTATTCGTATTTCTAGACAATTCCTAAATTCGGAATGCAAAGGTAAGGTATTTTAATGGATATTGAAACAATTTTGAAGGAAAAAACCATCAAAAAATACATGATCACCAATGCTGAGCTATTAATAATCCGTATCGGTATATAAAACACTGACCTTTAAGCCTCCATATCCTTAGCAATAACTATGGAAATGGAGGCTTAAAGTGGTCAGAATGACTATTGTTTTACTAGTCTAAGCAGTTGCTTGATTTCTTTATTCTCAAAACGAATGTAATACGTTCCACCTGGGTAGTTAACTAGAGATAGTTGACCAGTGAAAGTATCATCGTAGCGCGTTAACTGGCTAGTCTGGATACGTTTGCCAGCCACGTCGAATACTTCGTATTTAAGGAAAACACTACTTTGATTCAGGCCTCTAACATTAATTCTAGCAACACCTTCTGTTGGATTTGGTAAAATCTCTACGATATGACCAAAGTTAATCTCGCTAGTTGGTACGATTTGATCAATGGTTACTTCTAGTTCGGCTCTACAACCTAAGCCATCACGAACAACAACATTATAAACGCCCGCTGGTAAATTGGCAAAGATTGAACTGAACTGGAAGTTATCACCACCATCAATACTGTATTGGAACGGAGCACTACCATTCGATGCAGTTAATGAAATAGAACCATTTCCATTATCATCATTCTCGCTGGTAACAGAAGCCATTACATCAAGTGCACAAAGCGGAACAGTTGCTAATGCGGTAAAATCACATTCTGCATCATCAATAATTACAACATTATAATCTCCAGATGCCAGGTTACTAAATGTATTGCTGCTTTGGAAAGTAGCACCGCCATCAATACTGTATTGGAACGGGCCAACTCCTGAAGTAACTTCAATCATGATAACACCATCTTCGTTGCCTGGTTCTGTTTCAGGGGCATAAGTGAAGTTAGCCGCTACAGAACACATAAATGTAGCACAGAAACCATTTGTCTCACTTGATCCGAATTCACCGGTACTACTTAATAGTTCCAGGCCATCCTCATCAACGATACTATAGTTTCCAATTCCAAACCCACAGCAAATACCATCACCATAAGAATCAAAGATGGTGAAGTTATAACAAGCGGTAGGGTCCAGACAGAAAGATTCTTCAATAAGTGTAGCCTGTTGGCTGTAAGGTCCTCCTGTATAAAGTACGTTCCCTGTTAGGTCGGTAACTTCCCAGGTTGTTTCTGCTGGGAAATTATCGGTTAATAATTCAAGGGTGATTTCAACACCATTCGTGATGGCTTCGAAGTTACGGGTAAAGCTATCGTTAAGTTGAATCTCATCCATAACGCCATTTGGTAAAGAAGTACTGGCGATAACGGTGTTTGTACCATTTAGGATGTTATCAAGAACGATATTGATGATCTCTGATTCACCTGGTAATAATGTACCTACCCAATCGATTGGGTCAAGGTCTGCACCATTAAAGTTAATGTTGATAGTTGCACTAAATAAGGTATCTGTACCAAAATTAGTCAACACTAATGTTGCAGGAAGCATCTCTCCACAATTCACTCCTTCTAAACCGACAACATCGGAAATACCAGCATCATTTCTTGAAAGTTTGCTGACCACAGTTCTCAGGGTATCATTTAATACTGCCTGGTCTTCAGCCAGTGAAGTGAATAACTTAAATTCATAATCACCAATGGTAGACATATCTACCGGAGTAGCAAAGGTATGTGTATACAAACTATCAGGTAATAAAGTTGAATTAACAGTTTCAACTACTGGTGTTCCATTTTCGAAAATATATCCTACCTGAAAAACGGATTGAGTATCTAATCCAAAGTTTTTAACCTGGAAAGTTACTGTTTCTGCTGCTCCCAGGTTTGGATCACTTTGAGGAGTGACTAATACTGTAGGCCCTAAATCCGTAGTGTCTCTTCGTAGCTCGAATGCTGCGATACGAGTACTCCATCCACCACCTTCTGCATATTGAGCAGTAAACCAGAAAGTACGGTCATTAGTAGGGTCAATTGACATGTGGCTATAATCCCCAAAACGAGCACCACTACTAATTGGATTTTCTCCTTCTGCAAGGATGTATTCATCAACGGTCATTTGTCCAAGAGGATCAGATGCTCTTCTACCTGTAAAGGCAACGCCTACATTAATGTCATCACCTGAAATATTATATGCTAAACCAATATTACCTGATCCATCCATACAAATACCGGCCATAAAACGATCTAAGCCATCATCAGGAGCAAAGGTTCCTTCTTGATAAACGGACCAGTCTTCACCGGTAGTTCTTCGCATTTCTACCCAACGGATACCAGATACATTTGATCCTGCTGTAGCATCCGTGATAAAGTTAAGTACCATTGCTTCGTAAGAACCGAAGTTACGGTAATGCACTTGATTCATAATAACTTCAGGTAAACCATCTAATCCACCACCACCAGCTTGTGGGATACAAGAGAATCCGAAGCCGCTTACGGAACATGGATTCGTATCGAATGGAGCTGTAGGGACAAGAGTAGTCGTCACGGTTGTATTCGAAGAATTATCAAAATCAATATCGAAGGTACTAACCACGATTCTGTCTTCAGTAATAGCACCAGACCACGCATCGTCATTCAGATTAAGGATCATTGGGTTTGCACCAGCTGGAGGCGCTATAGGGCCCGTCCAGTCTACTGGAGTAGATACCTGAAATCCAGGACCAGAACCAACACCAGGAATAGTTACTCGCTGGATGGTTACAGAAGCATCTCCGTTAAGTATTGCTTCTCTGTCAATAAAATAATTAGGCAAAGTACTTGGGCCTTGCTCGTTTGTAGTTACACAATATGCATTTGGCCAAATTGAATACTTAGGATAATCCGGGAAGTTTGGTGTGGCAAAGTTCCAGGCCATCCATGATCCAAGAGGATCACTAGTTTCAGAAATGGCAAAAAGTAACTGATTACCACTTGGGAACTCAGTAATAATCCAACGCTCTGCTTCTTGGTCAAACATTACAATAGGATCACCTGCAGAGGTAAAACCAACTTGACTCCAGATTGTATTTGCAGCGATCGGATTACTAACGGCATTTCCTTCCTTATCGCGAACTTGCATAAGGGTAGCATTCATCATCTGTAATACATAATCTTTTCCAACGTCAATACTTGGATCCGGTGGGTTACCACCGAAGTTAGAATCACTCATACCGTCAATATTTACAAGTGGCTCAACTGGTATGATACTATGGTTGGTATTGATCGATGTTTGTCGGACAATATCCTCTCCCTGTGGTAAGGCATTAGGATTAACTGCAGTATATTTTCCTCTTCCGGCAAAGTTGAAAATTTCTTTTCGGTTAGCTTTATTGAGTGCTCTTTTTGTAGGGTCCGCAGGAGCCATAGGGACCAGATTTCTTAAAGGTGGAGTTTTTCCTAAATACTCCGCATAAGTAACTTGAACATCAACTTGTTCAGCACTAAGTACTGTAGTCTCTGATGCATTTTGTGAGAACAAAAAACTGCTACAGCATAATACTGTACAGCAAATAAGTAGGGCAAATTTTTTCATAATTATCCGTTAAGTGAATGGTTAGAAATTTCTGTTTTACAAAGATACCTAAACTAGGAAGGCCGTAATATATAGTGTATACGTAAAATAACGTTTTGGGTTAATGCCGACAAAGACATTTTTTCTAGCCGACATTGTCTAATTATTGATTTAGTAGTACTAACTTAATGTAAGCGGTCAATATTTTAAAAAGATATTCTGGAGAAGATCATTTATTTAATGAACCAGATAAATACTTATTTGTATTATTTGGGCAGTAAATGTTGAGCAAAAATAAATTTATTTTTAAGGTATATGGTGTTAACTGTCAAAATAAAGTCTCTGTTAGCCAGTTTATTACTTTGTTCGGCTTTTTCTTCAGTCGCTCAGCCTTTTGAATGTAACGGAGATTATTTTTTGTCACTCACCGCTAATGGCCCATCTATTATTTATCGGGTAGAAATCGACCCGATTACGAATAATGTTCTTTTTAATCCTTTGTCTGCTGGTAATTCTGGAGCAGTCGTCAATGCTGTTGGATTTCGTGCGACGGACAACTACATTTATGGTGTTGACCCGGATAACCATATTTTGTATCGAATAGATGCAAGTGGTACGGCTACCATGTTGGCAACACTTACCGATTTGAATTCGGATTTTCAATATTTTGCCGGAGAGATAGATGCCTCCGGTAATTTTCTATACTTACTGGGGTCTGGAGGATTGCCGTATTTAACCCGAACTTTTATAAAGGTAAACCTTGACGATTATTCTTTATCAACCATTAATATCCCCAATGCAGAATCTGCCGCAGCATTTATTACAGACTTTTCATTTGATCCACAGACAGGCGACCTTTATGGATTTGATCGAAATGATAATCGTTTGGTTATTATTAATCCGACGACAGGAGCGATAGATGAAAACAGTTTCCCTACAACGCAGGTTTCTGATGCGATGGGAGCGATTTTTTTTGATGCTTTTGGAAATCTGTTTGGCTATGGTGATCAGTATAATACAATGATTTCTAATACGCTCTTCAGGATAGATAAAAATACAGGGATAGTTACTCAGGAAGCAGTTGGCCCAACGGCTGTTGGAAAGGATGGTTGTGCCTGTCCTTATACGGTGGAATTACAAAAGACGGTATATCCGGAAGTAGCTTTTCCTTGTACGGAAGTTACCTATGTATTTGAAATCGCGAATGCCTCTGCTATTCCGGTGACGGAGGCAACATTTTCGGATGTTATGCCTGAAGCCTTTACGATTACGGAGATTGTTAGTAATCCATTTGGAGGGACAATTGTCAGCGGCGTAGGTTCGAGTATAATAAATATTCAAGACATGGAAATTCCCCAGGGAGTGGACAGTATTGTTGTTCGTGTAGAGATAGATGAAGATGCGGAAGGGTTTTATGCGAACCAGGCGGTATTGAGTAATCTTCCGGGAGCGCTTGGTAGCGAAACGTTCAGCGATGATCCGGAGACATTATTTATTGGTGACTCGACCTTGATAGAAGTCGTTCCTTTGTTTATTGATCTCGAGAATGATACATTATTTCTTTGTACAGGGAATACTCTGGAATTGGATGCTTCTACACATGGCGTTACTTACCTGTGGCATGATGGAAGTACCAATGCAATTTATCAGGCAGAGGGAGAAGGTTTATATTGGGTAGAGGTGGAGAGTGGTTGCGAAACGGTTTCGGATTCTATTTATGTTATTGAAAATAATCTGGAGATTGACCTTGGGCCGGATATTGAAATTAACTTAGGAGATAGTGTATTCATGGATCCTTCGATTCTTGGAAACGCTTCGCTGTCGTGGACGGATCCTTTGGAATCTTCTTTAAGCTGCCTTAGCTGCCCGAACCCTTCTGCTCGCCCTTTCTTTGATGTGCAGTATATTCTCGCGGGGTCAGATATGTTTGGTTGCCTTAGTATAGATAGTATTCAGGTGAGTGTTAATAAGAGTCGCGAAATTTTTATTCCCAATGTTTTTTCTCCGAATGGTGATGGGTTTAATGATGTGTTTTTTGTTCAGGGAAGAGGCTTTGGAGTGATTCAGCAATTTCAAATTTTTGACCGTTGGGGCAAACAAGTGTATAGTGCTGCAAAAGGAAATATAAACGATCCTGATATTGGTTGGGATGGCCGAACTGAAAACGGATTTTATAATAATGCGGTATTCGTGTACTTTGTAGAGATTGAATATCTGGATGGTGTTGTTGAAGTGTTTTCTGGTGATATAACTTTGATCCGCTAAAAAAGCCGCATCCTCTAGTTGGAAAGGGTACGGCTTTTGGAAAAATGTACCGATGTCAAATAATAGTTGGTTTATTTTAATCGGCATGCCTTTCGGCTGGAGAATGATATGCACTTACTAGGATCTATTCTGATCCTGTTCTAAATACCTTTTTAAGCCTTGATCTAATATGCGCTGCCATGCAGCGGATAGATCGTTGCTGGTTTTGGGGGCAATGTCTCCGAACAATGTATCGGAGATCATTATTTTGGTAGACTCTTTGGACAATCTATCTAACTCAATTTTTGTGAAAGAAATCGCCGGACCTCCGTGATCGGGGAGAAGATGTCCTTTAAGTTGAAGTACTTTTGGAGCATCCATCCCGATTACCGAGGCCCAGACCAGACCTTTGTCTACAGCGTTACCTTCGTACATCAGTCCTCCGAGTTTGGCTTCTAACACAAAATTCTTGGTTTTAGGATCATGGTTAAATGCTGGTAGCCACCAGTTGGGCACCTCATCTATTAGTGCCTCCCATACTCGGGTACGTTTCGCGTTGATTTTCGTTTCTACAAAAACGGTGGTAGTAGTGATGCTCTTATTATGCTGACTCATATCATCAGGATTTTGTCCGGCAAGTGCCCGGAGTTGCATCAGCTTGCTGACCCACTGTTCGTAGGTTTGCTGAATGGGCGTTGTATTTAGATAATTCCATCGAAACTTTCCTTCTCTTTTGAAGGTGATCAGGTTGGCTTTTTCTAAAATGCCCAAGTGTTTCATCACAGCATAGCGTGAGAGGTCATTAGCAAAGTATTGACTGATCTCGCCGGTTGTCTGTGGCGCTTTCTTTAATAAATTAAGAATAGATCTACGAGTCGGATCAGCTAAAGCTTTCCAAATCATATAGTGTTTCTAGTGATGGTATTAGTGAAATTAACATGTTACCTTTTAGTAACATGTCAAAAGTATTAATATTTTACCGGGAAGAAAAATTTTCAGCGCCCTTTTTTTAAAAGAGTTTTTTTATTTACGGATTAAGTTATTCGGGGAATAAATTCTAGGTCTGTTACTTTCTATTGGTCTTGCATTATGAATACAAAATCACCCTTTTTTAATGGACCGTTATTCATCTGCTACCAACCTATGTGTTGGTAAGTGGGGCTAAATGAATTTGCCCTGATAAGTCGGCTTTAGAATTATTATTTCCTCGGTAGATCTAATAGTTGAGGTAGCGATACCTCCTGGGTTTACTATGCTTGGAACGGTTATAAGAAAAGGGGATATGAAAATTTAATTATTCAACTAACTCATTAAAAACTTATGTCAATACCGAAAGAACCGAGACAACTTATGGTCAACCTGATGTACTTATTTTTGACTGTAATGCTGGCGCTAAACGTATCTGCTGAAATCCTTAATGCTTTTCTGGTAATGGACGAAGGCATTTCGGAAAGTAGTCTGATCGTTGGAAATGCTAATAGCCAAATATTGGCAGCTATCGATCAACAAGCGGATGCTTACCGACAGTTTGAACCCTTGCGAGAGAAAGCGCAAGAGGTAAATGAACTTGCTAAAGCCTTTGGAGACTTTATTCAAAAAACCAAAACAGATTTAATTGATATTTCCGGAGGGTATGATGAGAAAGGTAAGTTGGTAGGGATCAAAGATAAAGATGTTACTACCCGGATTTTTGTCAAGGAGGGCAAAGGTGATCTCATAGAAACGGAGATAAAGAATTTAAAAGAAAACCTTTTGGCTTTAATTGATGATGCCGAGGTGCGATCCACATTGGAAAGTCAGATGCCACTCGGTGTCAAACCTGTACCGGAGGAATCACTTCCCAAAAGTTGGTCTGCATTTACATTCGAACAAATGCCGGTGGCTGCAGTCTTACCATTGCTTAGCAAATTTGAGAATGATGCCAGAATTGCCGAAACGGCACTCTTAAATTATTTCCTTGGACAAACAGACATTGGGACAATGAAGCCGGATGCTTTCGAAGCAGTCGTTGCGGCGGATAAAAGTTATGTGATTCGAGGTGAAGATCTGCAGGCAGAAATATTTCTTGGTGCCTATAGCAGTACTGCAGATAATATCAATGTCTCGGTCAATGGACGAAGCATTCCGGTACGCAATGGAAAAGCGGTATTTAATACCAGACCAGAAGGACTTGGAGAAAAGGATTTAGATGTGCTGATCAATGTTACTAACCCTATTAGTGGTGAGGTGAAGAGTTACCGAAAGAAATTTAATTATGAAGTAGGGGAGCGGTCGGTTGCTGTTTCTGCAGATAAAATGAATGTCCTATACGTTGGTGTTGATAATCCAATTACTATTTCTGCGGCAGGAATTGCAAGTACAGATATGCAGGTTGCTGCAGATGGGACTGCTCTGAGAAAAGTAAATAATAGTCAATTTATTGCAAAACCAACTAGCCCTGGTCAAGCTAAAATAACTGTAAGTGGTGGTGGGCTGGCACCGACTACTTTTAATTATCGGGTTAAGCGTATCCCTACGCCCATACCAATGATTGGTCGCTACAAAAGCAGTAATCGTATCTCTCCGAATGAGTTTAAAGCCTATGAAGAACTGAAGGCGATTCATGAACATTTTGACTTTGATGCGAAATGTCAGGTTACCAGTTTTGAAATTACCAGGGTGCCTAAAAAGGCAGATGTTCAGGATAATGTTAACCAAGGCGGGCGGTTTGATGCGGGGACACAAAGGCTGGTCAATCAAGCGAACTTCGGGGATGTATACTACTTCGAAAAAATTAAAGCCCGGTGCCCTGGTGATCAGGCGAGCCGAACGCTGAATAGTATGGTTTTTCGGATTCGATGATCATGAGTCATAAGTGATGGGTCATAAGTCAT
>JAHDHW010000070.1 GCA_020631105.1 Saprospiraceae bacterium
GAGCACTTCCATGGTAAGGAAGGGGTCGGGGGTTCAAATCCCTTCATTGGCTCTTGTCTTATATAGAAATATTTTGAAATTCATTTTTTATACTTTAAATAAAAATTATTAACGATGGCTAAGGAAACCTTCGAAAGATCAAAGCCTCACCTTAACATAGGCACAATTGGTCACGTCGATCACGGCAAAACAACCCTAACGGCGGCAATTACTTACGTACTGTCAAATGATGGTCTTGCGGATAAAATGGATTACGCTTCTATTGACGCTGCTCCTGAAGAGAAAGAGCGTGGTATTACTATTAATACTGCACACGTTGAGTATGAGACGGAGAATCGTCACTATGCACACGTAGATTGTCCTGGTCACGCGGATTATGTAAAAAACATGGTAACGGGAGCTGCACAAATGGATGGAGCTATCCTTGTTGTTGCTGCAACTGATGGGCCTATGCCTCAGACTCGTGAGCACATCCTTCTTGCTCGTCAGGTAGGTGTTCCTGGTATTGTGGTATTTATGAATAAAGTTGACCTTGTTGATGATGAGGAAATGCTAGAGCTAGTTGAGATGGAAGTTCGTGAACTTCTTGATCAGTATGAGTTCAATGGTGATGATGCGTCAATCGTAATGGGATCTGCACTTAAAGCTCTGGAAGGAGATGCAGATGCACAACAAAAAATTAAAGATTTAATGGCTGCTGTTGATAATGACATCGCTGAGCCAGAACGTTTAGTTGATCAGCCTTTCTTGATGCCGATTGAGGATGTATTCTCAATCACTGGTCGTGGTACTGTTGCTACAGGTCGTATCGAAAGAGGTGTAATCAATACTGGTGACCCTGTAGAAATCGTAGGGATGATGAAAGAAGGAGAGAAGCCATTAACTTCTACCGTAACTGGAGTTGAGATGTTCCGTAAGATTTTGGCACGTGGAGAGGCTGGTGATAATGCTGGTATTCTTCTTCGTGGTATTGATAAAGCTGACATCAAAAGAGGAATGGTTATTTGTAAACCTAGTTCAGTTAAGCCACACAAACACTTCAAATGTGAGGTATATGTGTTGAGTAAAGATGAAGGTGGACGTCACACACCATTTTTCAACGGTTACCGTCCTCAGTTCTACTTCAGAACAACTGACGTAACAGGTGATGTTAATCTTCCAGAAGGTGTTGAAATGGTAATGCCAGGAGATAACGTATCTCTTGAAGTTAAATTGATCAATACTATCGCAATGGAAAAAGGTCTACGTTTTGCGATTCGTGAAGGTGGACGTACTGTTGGTGCAGGTCAGGTAACTGAAATTATTGAATAGTAAAGCTGGAGACAGTTTTTTAAGATAATGATTTTACGAAGGATTCCTATGCTTTTTAGCACTAGGAATTCTTCGTTTACTTATTTGTCGGATTTATCTGATAATATACGGGCATAGCTCAGATGGTAGAGCGAAGGTCTCCAAAACCTTAGGTCGTGGGTTCGATCCCTACTGCCCGTGCAAAGAACTTTTAGAATGGATAAACTTAAACTTTACATCGTTGAAAGTTACAATGAGCTGGTAACAAAAGTTACTTGGCCATCTTGGGCTAGCTTACAGAGTAGTACTATACTTGTATTAGTCGCTTCTTTGATCATTGCTCTTGTAATTTTTGTAATGGATTTGATCTCTAAGCAAGCATTAGAACTTGTATACTAACATAAAAATTGCTTGATGGATCAAACAGATAAACCGACTCTACCTATGGCTGAAGAGAAAAAATGGTTCTCCCTACGGGTTATTAGTGGGAAAGAACGTAAAATCAAAGAAAGAATTGAACTCGAAGTGCAACGTTCAGGGTGGAAGGAGTTTGTCACACAAGTATTAGTACCTTCTGAAAAGGTATACAAAATCCGAAATGGAAAAAAAGTTATTCTTGAAAGGAATATTCTGCCAGGATATATCCTGATAGAAGCTGATCCCAATAAGCTAAAAGGGGATGTAGCGCAAACGATAGCTAATATTCCTAATGTTATCCATTTTCTTGGTAAAAACGATCCTATTCCTATGCAGCAAGCAGAAGCAAATAGGATGTTAGGAAAAGTTGATGAATCTCAGGATATCGGAGAAGCATTAATAGAGCCATTTATTGTAGGAGAGACCGTGAAGATTGTTGACGGACCATTTAATGAGTTTGTCGGAGATATTCAAGAAGTCAATGAGGAGAAGAAAAAGCTAAAAGTTATTGTAAAGATTTTTGGCCGTGGAACAGAAGTAGAGCTCAACTTCATGCAAGTTGAAAAACAAAATTAGAATTCATAACCAGACTTTAGTCTCGTTAAAGAGAGCTTCCCTAGAGTCGTCAGTTTTTAAATAAATTAAAATGGCAAAAGAAGTAGATGGTTTTATAAAACTTCAAGTAAGAGGTGGCCAGGCTAACCCTGCACCGCCTGTTGGACCTGCACTTGGTGCAAAAGGGGTCAACATCATGGAGTTTTGTAAGCGTTTCAATGCTCAAACTCAGGATCAACCAGGTAAAGTCCTACCAGTTGTTATTACGGTATTTAAAGACAAGTCTTTTAGCTTTATAATTAAGACTCCACCAGCTGCTGTTCAGCTTTTGGAAGCTGCTAAGCTTAAAAGTGGATCTGCTGAATCAAACCGTACTAAAGTAGGTTCCGTTACTTGGGATCAAGTCCGTGCTATTGCTGAAAATAAGATGCCGGATTTAAATGCGCTTACAGTGGAAGCTGGGATGAAAATGGTTGCTGGTACTGCTCGTAGTATGGGGGTTACCATTTCTGGAACTGCGCCCTGGGAAGGAGAATAAACGTACAAATCAAACAAAATAACAGCTGTCAAGTCAGTTGTTGAAGGGAGTTTCGGCCTGATGTCGAAACGATATTTACCTCACTCAATTAATTTTAATAATGGCAAAACTTTCAAAGAAAAGAGCTGCTGCAGAAGCAAAAGTAGATGCGGATAAGTTATATACGCTTGCAGACGCTATGGCTCTTGTTAAAGAAGTGAATACTACAAAGTTTGATGCTTCTGTGGATGTTCACATGCGTCTGGGAGTTGACCCTCGTAAAGCTGATCAAGCATTACGTGGTACAGTTTCGCTTCCACACGGTACGGGTAAGACAAAAAGAGTTTTAGTACTTTGTACACCTGACAAAGAAGAAGAAGCTAAAGCTGCCGGAGCAGATTATGTTGGACTTGATGAATATGTTCAAAAAGTACAAGGCGGATGGACAGATATTGATGTTGTTATCGCTGCTCCAAACGTAATGGCTCAAGTAGGTAGAATTGGTAGAATTCTCGGTCCTCGAGGATTAATGCCTAATCCAAAAACAGGAACTGTAACGCCTAATGTTGGAGCTGCAGTGGCTGAAGTTAAGAAAGGTAAAATCTCATTTAGAGTCGATAAGTTTGGAATTATTCACTCATCAATAGGACGTGTTTCTTTCACTCCTGAAAACTTAGTGGGTAATGCAAAAGAACTAATTGATACTATTGTTCGAATGAAACCAGCATCTGCTAAAGGTACTTATATCAAGTCCCTTACCGTTGCAAGTTCAATGAGCCCTGGTATCAAAGTCGATGCTAAATCTATTAAGTAACAGAATAAAACTATTAAAATGACAAGAGCAGAAAAAACAACTGCCATTGCGGAATTGAAGGAAAAGTTCAGTAATAGTTCATTCTTTTACTTGACAGATTCTTCTACACTTACCGTAGAGCAGGTTAATAAATTAAGAAAAATTTGCTTTGATAAAGGAGTTGAACTAAAAGTAGTTAAAAACACCCTGGCAAAGAAAGCCATGGAAGAAGCTCCTGAAGATAAAGGTTATGCTGAATTATACGAAGCATTAAAGGGCCCTACGGCTATTATGTTTACAGATACAGCAAATGTACCTGCAAAAATTATCAAAGAATTTCGTGAAACTAGCGAGCGTCCAGTATTAAAAGCAGCATACATTGATACTGCTGTATTTATCGGTGACGATCAAATAGAAAGTCTTACTAAGCTGAAGTCAAAAGAAGACCTTGTTGCGGAGGTCATTGCTTTGCTTCAATCTCCAGCAAAGAATGTAATCAGTGCCCTTCAATCGGGTGGATCTACAATTTCTGGCCTCTTAAAGGCACTGGAAGAGCGAACGCCAGCTGAGTAACATTGTACGGCTTCCAAGTTTATTTATACGTTCTTTATAGAATCAAAATTTTAAAAAAAATTAAAAACTGTTAAAAATGGCAGATTTAAAAGCTTTTGCGGAGCAACTTGTAAACCTTACTGTTAAGGAGGTAAGCGAGTTAGCTGACATCCTTAAAGAAGAATATGGTATTGAACCTGCTGCTGCAGCTGTTGCAGTTGCTGCGGGTCCAGCTGGTGGTGGCGGAGATGCTGCTGCTGCTGAGAAAACTGAATTCGATGTAATCCTTAACTCTGCTGGTGCAGCTAAACTAAAAGTTGTAAAAGAAGTTAAGACTATTACTGGTCTTGGTCTTAAAGAGGCTAAAGAGATCGTTGATGGCGCTCCAGGTCCTATTAAGGAAGGAGTACCTAAAGAAGAGGCAGAGTCAATCAAAGCTGCACTCGAAGCTGTTGGTGCTGAAATAGAATTGAAATAAATTCTAACTCACCAAAGCTTTTAATGATAGGAATTACAGGTTCTTATATCAACAAAATCTAACAAGGAGGCTTAGCCAGAAATTTTTCTGGCTAGGCCTATTGTCATATCATCTGGTATTCGTTCTTTACAATATTGTGTTTTAGTGTTTGTTTTGCTAAAGCATAAAATAACACTTAATAAATGGCAGCTAAAGGCATTGTTCAAACCCAAGCAGAGCGCCGTGTCAACTTCGGGAAAATCAAACTCGGATCGGCGTACCCTGATTTGCTTGAAATTCAATTAAAATCTTTTAAAGAATTTTTCCAGCTCGAAACGACTCCAGAGAATAGGATGAATGAAGGACTCTACCGAGTTTTTCAGGAAAATTTTCCTATTACGGATGCTCGTAACATCTTTGTTTTAGAGTTTTTGGACTACTTCGTAGACCCTCCAAGATACACTATCAAAGAATGTATGCAACGTGGATTGACCTACAGCGTCCCGTTGAAGGCTAAGCTGCGTCTTTCTTGTAACGATGAAGAGCACGTTGATTTCCAAACGATTGTTCAGGATGTGTTTTTAGGGAATATCCCTTACATGACTCCAAAAGGAACTTTTGTAATCAATGGTGCAGAACGTGTTATCGTTTCTCAACTTCACCGTTCTCCTGGAGTATTCTTTGGGCAAAGTTTCCACCCTAATGGAACTAAAATCTACTCTGCACGGGTAATCCCTTTCAAAGGTGCCTGGATGGAGTTCGCTACAGATATTAATACCGTAATGTATGCTTATATTGATCGGAAGAAGAAATTCCCGGTTACTACTTTGCTACGTGCTATCGGATATGATTCTGACAAAGCAATTCTAGATCTTTTTGGTTTGGCTGAAGAGATTCCAGCAACTAAAAAAGACCTTAATAAAGCAGTTGGCCGTAAACTTGCGGCGCGTGTCCTCAAAAAATGGACAGAAGATTTCGTAGATGAAGATACGGGAGAAGTTGTTACAATCGAGCGTAACGAAATCATTCTTGAACGGGACATAGTTCTTGATGAAGAGAATATCGAACTCGTATTAGATGCTGATACTGAAACAGTGATCTTACAAAGAGAAGATATTGATGTCGATTACTCTATCATCTATAATACATTACAAAAAGATCCTTCGAGCTCTGAGCTTGAAGCAGTTCAATATATTTATCGTCAATTACGGGGTACTGATCCACCAGATGAAGAAACAGCTCGTGGAATTATCGATAAGTTATTCTTCTCTGACAAGAGATATAACCTTGGAGAAGTTGGTCGATATAAAATCAATCGTAAATTAGAAATTGATACAGACAAAGATGTCCTTGTTCTTACTAAAGAAGATATCATTCTGATTGTAACGTACTTGGTTAATTTAATGAACCAAAAAGCGGAGATCGATGATATTGATCATTTAAGTAATCGTCGAGTACGAACAGTAGGAGAGCAATTATATGCACAGTTTGGTGTCGGTCTAGCTCGTATGGCTAGAACTATCCGTGAGCGTATGAATGTTCGGGACAACGAGGTGTTTACACCGATTGACTTGATTAATGCGCGTACATTATCTTCTGTTATTAACTCTTTCTTTGGTACGAGTCAGCTATCTCAATTTTTGGATCAAACCAATCCATTATCTGAGATTACACATAAACGTCGTATTTCTGCTTTAGGACCTGGTGGTTTATCACGGGAACGTGCAGGATTTGAGGTTCGGGATGTTCACTATTCTCACTATGGTCGTCTTTGTACTATTGAAACTCCGGAGGGACCGAATATTGGACTGATCTCTACACTTTGTGTTCATGCGAAAGTGAATAAAATGGGATTCTTAGAAACTCCATACCGAGCAGTAAAGAAAGGTGTAGTTGATATTAAATCTGATATCGAATATCTATCAGCTGAAGGGGAGGATTTCAAAAAAATTGCACAAGCAAATGCCCAGATCAATGAAAAAGGCGCTTTCCTCGGTGATCGTATCAAATGTAGAGAACATGGTGATTTCCCTGTTCTAACTCCAGAAGAAATCGAATATATGGATGTAGCACCTAACCAAATTGTTGGGGTGTCTGCATCGATGATTCCTTTCTTAGAAAATGATGATGCAAACCGGGCTTTGATGGGGTCAAACATGCAGCGTCAGGCGGTTCCGTTAATTAAGCCTAGTTCACCAATCGTGGGAACAGGACTTGAAGGTAAAGTCGCAATTGATTCTCGAATGTTGATCAATGCTGAAGGACCAGGAGTTGTTGAATATGTTGATGCAAATGAGGTGGTCATCCGATATGATCGTTCTGACGAAGATCAATTAGTTTCTTTCGAAGATAATCGTAAGTCTTATAGCTTGATTAAATTTCAGAGAACTAATCAGGGGACTTGTATTAACCTGAAACCTATTGTTCGAAAAGGTGACCGTGTTAATAAAGATCAGATCCTTTGTGATGGTTATGCTACAGATCGCGGAGAATTAGCATTAGGACAAAACTTGAAAGTGGCCTTCATGCCTTGGAAAGGGTATAACTTTGAGGATGCAATTGTTCTTTCAGAACGTGTAGTTCGAGAAGATATCTTTACGTCTCTTCATATTGAGCACTTTGAATTAGATGTCCGGGATACCAAGCTTGGAGAAGAGGAACTAACGAATGATATTCCAAACGTTAGTGAAGATGCAACTAAAGATTTAGATGAAAACGGTATCATCCGTGTTGGAGCCTGGATTAAAGAAGGAGATATTCTGATCGGAAAGATTACTCCTAAAGGAGAGTCTGATCCGACTCCGGAAGAGAAACTACTTCGTGCAATCTTTGGTGACAAAGCCGGTGATGTTAAGGATGCATCGCTTAAAGCACCACCTTCAACGAAGGGGATCATCATCAATAAGCAACTTTTTGCACGTGCGAAGAAAGATAAAGTTCAGAAAGCACAAGAGAAAGAATTACTTTCTAAGTTGGATGATCAGCATGCCATTGCAATCAATGAGTTGAAGACTATCCTTGTAGATAAATTATTGATGTTAGTGAAAGGTAAATCTTCACAAGGTATCAAGAGTATCTATAATGAGGTAATGATCCAGCAAGGAACTAAATTCTCAAGTGCAGTATTAAAGAAGATCGATTACACAACTGTAGATTACACTAGTTGGACGGATGATCAACACGTTAATGGCTTAATCGCAAGATTACTTCATAACTACAGTATCAAAGTAAACGAAGAGATCGGTAAATACAAGCGAGAGAAGTTTAATATCAGTATTGGTGATGAGCTTCCTGCAGGTGTATTAAAACTTGCCAAAGTTTACCTTGCTAAGAAACGTAAGTTGAAAGTAGGAGATAAGCTTGCAGGTCGTCACGGTAACAAAGGTATTGTATCAAGAATTGTCCGTCAGGAGGATATGCCATTCCTTGAAGATGGAACACCAGTTGATATTGTACTTAACCCATTAGGTGTACCTTCTCGTATGAACTTAGGGCAGATTTTCGAGACTGTTCTTGGTTGGGCAGGAGAGAAACTTGACCTTAAATTTGCAACACCAATTTTTGATGGAGCAAAAGCAGACGAGATTGCAGACTATATTATCAAAGCAGATTTACCGCAGTTAGGTCAAACTTACTTGTATGATGGTGAAACAGGAGATCGTTTCCATCAACAAGCTACAGTTGGTGTGATCTATATGTTGAAACTGTCTCACATGGTTGATGATAAGATGCACGCACGTTCGATCGGACCTTACTCGTTGATTACTCAGCAACCATTAGGTGGTAAAGCTCAGTTTGGTGGTCAGCGTTTTGGTGAGATGGAGGTATGGGCACTGGAGGCATTTGGTGCATCAAGTATCCTACAAGAGTTATTGACGATCAAGTCTGATGATATTATCGGTCGGGCTAAAGCTTACGAATCAATCGTTAAAGGAGATAATTTGCCAGAGCCAAATATCCCTGAATCATTTAATGTATTGATCCACGAGCTTAGAGGTTTAGCCCTCGATGTGAAATTTGAATAATATCAATAAACCCTAGATTATTGGAGCTAGAAATAGCTCCAATAACTTTAAATATTTTGCAGTATGTCTTTTAAAAAGAATAATCAAAAGCAAAAAAAACAATTCGACAGCATCACCATTAGCCTGTCTTCTCCGGATGATATTCTGGAGAGATCTTATGGTGAAGTGCTCAAGCCGGAAACGATCAACTACCGATCGTACAAGCCTGAGCGCGATGGATTATTTTGCGAGCGTATTTTCGGACCAGTAAAAGATTATGAGTGCTATTGTGGTAAATACAAGCGAATTCGATATAAAGGAATTGTATGTGATCGATGTGGTGTTGAAGTTACAGAGAAGAAAGTACGTCGTGAGCGAATGGGACACATTAAGTTAGTAGTTCCTGTCGTACACATCTGGTTCTTTAAATCATTACCTAATAAGATTGGTTACCTCTTAGGACTTTCATCTAAGAAACTGGAATCTATAGTTTACTACGAAAGATATGTAGTTATTCAGTCTGGTGTTAAGGAAGAGGAGATTAATAAGATGGACCTCTTAACGGAGGAAGAATACCTTGAAATCTTAGATACTCTTCCTAAGGAAAACCAAATGCTCGAAGATGATGATCCGCAGAAGTTCATCGCCAAGATGGGAGCAGAAGCTGTCCGCGATTTATTAATGCGTCTGGATTTAGATCAGCTTTCTTATGATCTTCGCCATCAGGCTGCAAACGAAACATCACAGCAGCGTAAATCTGAGGCACTTAAGCGTCTTAGAGTAGTTGAAGCTTTCCGAGATGGATTAACTCGTATTGAGAACCGTCCGGAATGGGCAGTTATCCAATATTTACCTGTAGTACCACCGGAACTTCGTCCATTAGTACCACTTGATGGTGGTCGATTCGCAAGTTCGGATTTGAACGATTTATACCGACGGGTAATCATCCGTAATAATCGTCTTAAACGTTTATTAGAAATTAAAGCACCAGAAGTTATCCTTCGTAATGAAAAACGTATGCTGCAAGAAGCAGTAGATTCATTATTTGATAACTCCCGTAAATCTAATGCAGTTAAAGCGGAAGGTGGACGTGCTTTGAAATCACTTAGTGATATCCTTAAAGGAAAGCAAGGACGTTTCCGCCAAAACCTTCTGGGTAAACGTGTTGATTACTCTGGTCGTTCAGTGATCGTTGTAGGACCTACACTCAAATTACATGAGTGTGGTTTACCAAAAGAAATGGCTTCCGAGCTCTTCAAACCTTTCGTTATTCGTAAGTTGATTGAGCGCGGAATTGTAAAGACAGTTAAGTCAGCTAAAAAACTAGTTGATCGTAAAGATCCTGTAATCTGGGAAATCCTGGAAAACATCCTTAAAGGTCATCCGATTCTCTTGAACCGGGCTCCTACGCTTCACCGTTTATCAATCCAGGCATTTCAGCCTAAATTGATCGAAGGAAAAGCAATCCAGTTACACCCACTTGTGTGTGGTGCCTTCAACGCGGATTTTGATGGTGACCAAATGGCAGTACACGTACCATTGAGCCATGCAGCAATTCTTGAAGCTCAAGTGTTGATGTTAGCAGCTCACAATATGTTGAATCCTCAGGATGGCTCTCCAATTACCCTGCCTTCTCAGGATATGGTACTTGGCCTATACTACCTTACTAAGGAGCGTATTTCTACGGAAGAAAACGATGTGAAAGGAGAAGGAATGACTTTCTACTCTCCGGAAGAAGCGATCATCGCATATAATGAAGGAAGAGTAAGCCTTCATGCTAAAGTAAAAGTGCGTCTTGAAACTAAAGATGCTGAAGGTAATCCTGCAAAAGAACGTAAGGAAACAACTATTGGTCGTATCATCCTTAATCAGGTTGCACCTGAGGATGTACCATTCATTAATCAAGTACTTACAAAGAAAAACCTGAAAAAGGTAATCAGTTCTGTTATCCGAGCAACGGACTTTGCTGTTACCGCAAACTTCCTTGATGCAATCAAAGAGCTTGGGTTCCTTTGGTCATACAAAGGTGGATTGTCCTTTAACCTAGGTGACTTGATTACTCCAACAGTTAAAGCAACAACTCTTGTTGAAGCACAAGCTGAAGTTGATGAAGTTTGGGATAACTATAACCTTGGTTTAATTACCAATAATGAGCGTTACAACCAAATCATTGATAAATGGACTTTCGCGGATAACCGGATTACGGATAACCTTATGAAAGAGTTGGCTGAGCATAAGCAAGGTTTTAACTCAGTTTATATGATGTTGGATTCAGGTGCACGTGGTTCTAAGCAGCAAATTAAGCAGCTTTGTGGATTACGGGGGCTGATGGCAAAACCAAGAAAATCTGGTGATACAGGTGGGGCGATTATCGAAAACCCAATTCTATCAAACTTTGTCGATGGACTTTCGGTACTTGAGTACTTTATCTCTACACACGGTGCGAGAAAAGGTCTGGCAGATACCGCTTTGAAAACAGCAGATGCGGGTTACCTTACTCGTCGTCTGGTTGATGTTGCTCAGGATGTTGTAATCCGAGAAGAGGATTGTTCTACATTAAGAGGTATTGATACCACTGCACTGAAAGACAATGAGAAAGTTATTCAAAACCTGGCAGATCGTATTGAGGGAAGATATACTCTTCACCCAATCGTTCACCCAGTTACGGATGAACTTATTTTGGGCAGTGGCGAATATATCACTAGTGATCTCGCAACTTATATTGAAGAAGAAGGGGTAGAAATGGTAACTATCCGTTCTGTATTGACTTGTGATACTAAGCGTGGTGTTTGTAACAAATGTTACGGTAAGAACATGGCTACTGGTCGAATTGCCGAACGTGGTGATGCAGTAGGTATTATCGCTGCTCAATCAATTGGTGAGCCAGGTACACAGTTAACACTTCGTACTTTCCACGTGGGAGGTATTGCATCCGTATCGAAAACAGAATCAGAGCTAAGCTCTAAGTTTAATAGTAAGATTGAGTTCGATGGAGTAAGTACCGTTGAATCGACTGATGAAGAAGGAAACAAAATTGCTGTTGTACTTTCTCGTGCTGGTGAAGTGAGATTTGTAGATGAAAACTCAGGCAAGCAATTCGGTTCAAGCCATATTCCTTACGGTGCTACTTTACACGCTAAAGATGGAGTAACCTTAGCTAAAGGAGACCTTATTTGTGAATGGGATCCATTTAACGCGGTAATTGTTTCTGAATTCTCCGGTATTGCACAATTCGAAGATATCGATGAAGGGGTGACTTACCGTATTGAGCGGGATGATCAAACTGGTTTCGCAGAGAAAGTAATCGTTGAAAGTAAGAGTAAACGAGTTATTCCAACGATCAATATCGTTAACAAGAAAGGTGATACACTTAAGAGTTACTCCCTACCAGTAGGTGCATATATTTCTATCGAAAACGGCGCATCTGTTAAAGCTGGTCAGAAAATCGTTAAGATTCCTCGTAAACTAGGTAAGATCCAGGATATCACCGGTGGTCTTCCAAGGGTAACTGAATTATTTGAAGCACGTAACCCATCTAATCCTGCAGTAGTTGCAGAAATCGATGGTGTTGTTTCTTTCGGTAAAATCAAACGTGGTAATCGTGAAGTTTTCGTAGAAGACGAAAAGAGCGGACAAAAACGTAAATACCTGGTTGGATTATCTAAGCACGTACTTGTACAAGAAGGTGACTTCGTTAGAGCAGGTATGTCTTTATCTGATGGTGCAACCGCTCCTCGTGATATTCTAAATATTAAAGGACCTGGTGCTGTACAGTACTACCTAGTGAATGGTGTACAGGAAGTTTACCGTTCTCAGGGTATTACGATTAATGATAAGCACATTGAGGTAATTGTACGTCAAATGATGCGTCGAGTACAAATCGAAGATCCGGGCGATACAACCTTCTTAGAAGGTGAAGCGGTTGAGAAGTACGAATTCCTAGAGCAAAACGATTGGATTTTTGACAAAAAATTCGTCGAGGACGGAGGGGATTCTGCTAAACTTAAACCTGGTCAATTGGTGACCTTACGTCAGATTCGTGAAGAGAATTCATTCTTGAAGCGTAATGACAAAAAGCCGGTTCAATTCCGTGATGCTGTTGCCGCTACTTCTAGCCCATTGTTACAAGGTATTACGAAGTCTTCACTTGGAGTATATAGCTGGATTTCTGCAGCTTCCTTCCAGGAAACGACTAAAGTATTGAGCCAGGCTGCAATTGGTGCGAAGAAAGATTTCCTTGACGGTCTGAAAGAAAATGTGATCGTTGGTAAGAAAATCCCTGCAGGTACCGGATTACGTAAATATGATACCTTACGTGTAATGAACAAAGAAGCTCATGAAGCTGCTCAAGCACGTCGGGCTCAGTTTGAAGAAGTTGAAGAGATGGACTAAGATTCCTGATCTTTGCTAAAATAAAAAAGGCCTTCACTTCGGTGAGGGCCTTTTCTTTTGTATATATATGCTAATGTATTTTTTATTATTCGCTGATCTTCCGATCCTGACATTCTGATATCGGGGACCGGGATAGGCTACGTTTGTGTTGACAGGATATCAGAATCGTCAGGAACTACACGCTCTGATCCATTAACGCGGATCTGTATGCTTCGAAATATTTACCGATATACTTACCAATGATATCGAATTCCAAATTTACCGCATCTCCCGCTTTTAAATGGTTGAAAGTGGTATGCTCATAAGTATAAGGAATAATAGCTACGCTAAAATGATTTCCTTTGGGCTCTACTACCGTCAAACTAACTCCATTAATACATATTGAGCCTTTATCTACCAATAAGTGTTCGGGGCTTCGTTGATATTCAAAATGATAGTACCAACTTCCTTCTTTTTCTTCAACCTTAGTACAAGTTGCTGTAGCGTCAACATGCCCTTGTACGATATGTCCATCCAGACGGGCAGATGCCATCATTGCGCGTTCAAGATTGACAGGATGTCCTACCTGAAGTTGATTTAGATTAGTCCTTAATAAGGTTTCTTCGATTGCAGTTACTATATGCTGTTTATCATCCACAGCAACTACTGTTAAACAAACACCATTGTGACTTACACTTTGATCAATCTTTAATTCGTCAGACATAGAAGAGCTTATCGTCAAATGCACATTTGTTCCTTCTGCTCGAATATCTGTAACCTTACCAGTAGTTTCTATTATTCCTGTAAACATGAATTTATCTTAAAGTATTTCAATAAAATTTTTTACCTCCCGCGAATAATCTGAATAGAACCACGTAGTATTTCCGGGCTTAAAGTAATTCCGCTTACGCGTTGTTCAAATACTTTGCAGGTATAATAGTAAACACCTTCGGACAAATCCTGTTCATTTAAATTCTTGCCATCCCAGTTGATGTTAGGATCACTCGTTTCAAATACTAAATTCCCCCAACGGTTAAAGACCTGTAATTCAATACGATCAACAAAACAATACGGAAATGGAGTGAATAAATCGTTTTGGTTATCTCCATTTGGGGTAAAGACATTGGGTAATTCGTAAAAAGGGCAATTGTCCTTACAAACGATATTGCTGTAAGCACTCTCATTGAAGAAAGTATCTACCGCTGTCACTGCATAACAACCCGCAACCCCAAAATCAGGGAAATGCTCATATTCGGTATCCGTCGAAATCGTAATCGTCTCAATAAGCGAGAAATCAGCACCATCAAACGGGGCATAGTAGATATTATAGCTAACTACATCATCTGTTTCCTCACAAATATCATTCGGATTCTCCCAACTTAAATTATTCACAAGGCTGCTAATATCATCACAACTGACGGCTTCAGAGCCACCGAGAAAATCACAAATATTAGATACTTCTAAGATGGGAGGACAAGGTGGTACACTATCCAAAGGTACTCCGCAAGCTTCTTGAGAATCATTAAATATTGGATCAATTATTCCTCCAATTCCGTAGGTACCCTCCGTTGTGACCTTATAACAATATTCTTGTCCATTGAGCAGATCCATATCAGAATAGAATGGTTCTTCAGATTGACCAATCGAGTCAAATACACCTGGCGCACTTTCTCGTAGAATAACATAACTATAGTTTTCCCAAGGCACATTGAAATCCCAGGAAAGATTATTAGTGTTATCCGTTGATGCAACATTGAGTCGAACGGATGAAGCGTTTTGTGTAAATCCGACTGGTTCTTCTTCATTATTTACGTAGAAAGCAATCTTATAACTATAGGCTAAGTCTCTTGTATTTAAACCAATATCCGTATAGAAGGTATCATTAGCTTGTTCAAAGCTTTGGGAAGTAGAGACTGCTCCTGGAATTAACTGAAAGTCCGCATCTGATGGATTAAGTCCCTCTGCTCTGAATACCTCATAAACATAGGGACCCGGATTACTTAGAGTATCTAAATCATCCGGATTAGGTTTGGACCAGCGTACTTCAATTTCCCCATTTGTAACATCTGTTTCAAGTACGGTTACATTTGTAATTAAAGGGATGTCTCTACTCAATTGGACACAGACTTCAATGGAAGGTAAACTGGAAACCCAATTAAAGGGCTGGTTGGCGGAGGACAGTTGTGCAAAACGAGCTTCAATTCTATAGCAATAAGTTTTACCTCTTTCGACATCCAAATCCAGATAATGATATCGTCCATCCAACTCTGATAGAATTGGCGAAAGCGTAAGTAGGGTATATCCGCGTCCTTCCATTCCCGGATCACAAGTATCCACTACAAATGGATCTGAACCCTCCCGTCGCCACACTCTGAAACCTTGAAAGTAATCATCCATTACATCTTCACAGGCATAAGGAAGTTCCCAGGTCACATCGACTTCACCATTATCAGCAACAGCGGTAACATCTTCCGGAGGTGGTCCTACGACTCGGATTCTTACCCGTTTTAGGGTCGATAAATAGAGCGTTTCGCCATCTCCATCCGGAATTGGGAAATCATCAGCTGCCCGGAAAATAACGGTATAATACTGGTCTGCAATATGTTCGCATTTTGTTTCCCAGACGAATGTTCCGGTCAAAGGTTGATCTTGATATCCTTCTGCGATATTAAATACAGCAGGACTAAAGTCTAATTCTAAAGGTGCTCCGAAAGCAGCCATGGTGACTTGCTGCTCTGACTCTTCAATTGGTGCGGTGGCCACCACATCAAAGCTTAATGTTTCTCCTGCAATTACACAGTACTCCATTTCCGTTTCAATCTCCGGAGGCATATTATCACAAGCTTTTACAAGGATTTGCATATCCCGAATCAGTGTATCAATAGCAATCCCTTCTCGAAATTGAATGATATACATCGCAATATTATATTCTCCTTCTTGCTGTGGGGACGACCAGGTAAAGGTACCTGTTGATTCATTCAAGTCATGTTGATTGAGTGCCGGATCAGGCATGATTTGCTCAGGAAACTGATAATTAGGGACCTGTGCATTGATGTCTTGTAAAGGGACGATTAGTCGATAGGCCAAACTATCACCATCAGGATCATAGGCATTCGGATTATGAACAAAGGTTTGCCCGACACAAGCAATATCTATTGGGGGTTGAGAAAGAATGGGTGAGTTATTATCTCCGGTAAAAGCGGGATTGAAAAAACTGATCGTCGTTTCCAGATGAAAAGGAATGTTTTCGGAGTTGGGCCAATTTACGTTTAGGATGCCACCATTACGATTAGGGTCAGTCATAGAGATAGTATAATGACCTGGACCGCCATAGGTATGCGTCAATACATATTTATTGAGTTTGGTATCATTAGGTAAAGATTCTCCCTGAGTATTTGGTCCATTTACCCGGCCAATACGCTGGCATTGACCATCTCCCCAGCAAATATCTAAGGTATCTCGGTCTGCTGCAATACTACTTTCCTTAGTGTAAGTGGTAATGGTTGCTTCAATTGTCAAACCATCAATGATTCGATAGGTAATTTCTCCCGCACGATTATGCGTAGCATAAGCAGTTTGCACGGACAAACATAGCCCCAAGGTTATAAGAGAAAGTGTAAAGAATAAATGTTGAAATCTTTTCATCTGAATATGGTTTGATGAAAGGCAGTTTTAGTTTCATGCGTTATGCAACAATTTACATATAATTGCGCAGAAAGGAATATAATCTACCATATAGGAAATGCTTTTAGGAAGTCTAAAAGCTATTTTCGACATACTAGTGACGCTTTTAAAACGTAAAATCAAAGGTATTAGTTTGTCTTATAAGGTACTTATTCTCTCCCTAATTGGAAGCTTCCAGCCAAATCGTTTAACTAAGAATCTTTTTTAGTTGCTGTATACATTGATCGAGACTTTCTTCCCAATGCGGAATTTCAATATCAAAAGTTGATTTTATCTTTTGCTTATTCAGTAGGCTGAAATGCGGTCGTTTAGCTGGAGTAGGGTAGTCTTTCGTTTCAATAGCATTCACCTTACATTGAATATTTTCAATGCGGAAAATAGCTTTGGCAAAGTCGTACCAGCTCGTTACTCCTTCGTTACTGTAGTGATATACTCCGGATAATTTGGAAGCTTCTATCTCATTCTTATCTACTTTTTGGATAATAGTAAGGATGGCTTTGGCTAAGTCATATGCATAGGTAGGTGTACCTATTTGGTCAAAGATTACACCAAGACTATCTCGCTCTTGTCCAAGACGAAGCATTGTTTTTACGAAGTTATGGCCAAAGGCAGAATATACCCAGGACGTTCGGATAATGGTACTTTTTGAATCTATCTTGGCGGCGATTTCATCCCCTTGCAATTTAGTAGAGGCATAAACTCCCTGAGGGTTCGTTGGATCTCCTTCTTTGAAAGGAGTATTCTGGTGGTTATGATAGACATAATCCGTAGAGAGCTGAATGAGCTGAGTGTTATAATCCAGACCAATAGTGGCTAAGTTTTCTACTCCAAATACATTGACTTTGTAAGCTAGCTCCGCATCACTTTCTGCTTTGTCTACTGCAGTATAGGCTGCGCAATTAATGCAGTACGCAAACTTATGTTTATCGTAAAGCGAGCGAATGGCTTCGGTATCAGTGATATCAAAGTCCGGTAGATCAGCGAATACAAAATCATATTGAGAGAACAGCGAAGCGAGTCCCTGGAGTTCTTTCCCCACTTGCCCATTAGCGCCGGTGACAAGAATAGATGGCATAGTAATTAGCTTTTACGATGTTCGCCAAAAAGGCTGTTTATTTTGTCTTTTTCCGATAGGATGGCCTCATCGAGGTTGATTTTCCAATCAATGTTAAGTGTTGGATCATTATACAAAATACTTCCTTCACTTTCTTTGGAATAAAAATTATCACACTTATAAAAGAACTCCGCTGTTTCACTTAGTACTACATACCCGTGCGCAAAACCCCGTGGAACAAAGAGTTGCTTTTTGTTTTCAGCACTTAATAAGATACTGTAAGTTTTGCCATAAGTAGGAGAGTCTTCGCGGATATCAACCACTACATCAAGCACTTCTCCTTCTATCACACGGACTAGTTTCGCTTGTGCAAAAGGTGGAACCTGGTAATGCAGGCCTCGAAGCACCCCAAAGACAGAGCGAGCCTGATTATCTTGTACAAATTGTGCATCTATACCCGCAGATTTGAAGGTGTTGTAGTTATAACTTTCGTAAAAATAACCCCGTTCGTCACCCCAGACTTTCGGTTCAAAGACTTTTAAGCCTTCAATATCAGTATCAATGAATGGCATCCCTTAATTTTTTGCTTTATGATCGATTATTTTTGTCGGAAAAACACACCAATTGGTACGCCAGTAAAGTTAAAATGTTCCCTCAATTTGTTCTCGAGATAATTTTTATAACTTTCCTTGACGTGCTTTGGGTGATTACAGAAAAAAGCAAATGCAGGGTAGTAGGTAGGTAACTGTGTAACGTATTTTATCTTGATATAACGGCCTCGATGCGCAGGCGGTGGATTATGCTCGATTGCTTCCAGCATGATTTCGTTTAGCGCTGAAGTTTTTATTTTTTTACTACGGTTTTCATATACTTCAAGCGCGGATTCAATGGCTTTGAAAATACGCTGCTTTTTGAGTGCTGATACAAAAATGATCGGAATATCATTGAATGGAGCAATCTTATCGCGTAGCTGCGTTTCGTAATCCCGAGCCGTATTGGTTTCTTTCTCGATCAAGTCCCATTTATTCACCAGGAGTACAATACCTTTGTTGCGTTTTTGAATCAGGCGAAAAATGCTCATATCTTGTGATTCAATACTAGTCGTCGCATCAATCATAAGGATACATACATCTGCCTCTTCGAGCGCTTTAATTGCACGCATTACAGAGTAAAATTCGAGGTTTTCATGGACTTTGGATTTCTTCCGAATACCTGCAGTGTCAATGATCAAAAACTCCTTATCGAACTTTGTATATTTGGTATGAATGCTATCACGTGTAGTGCCAGCTATATCTGTAACGATATTGCGTTCTTCTCCTAAGAGGGCATTTACCATAGAGGATTTGCCCACGTTAGGTTGCCCCAGGATAGCTATTTTAGGTAACTCTGATGCTTCGGACTCTTTATCATCCTTGAATTTTTCGGTAACAGCATCGAGCAGATCTCCTGTACCACTTCCGGAAAGAGAAGAAAGGAAAAAGGTTTCTTCAAAACCCAGGCTCCAGAATTCATTAGCCTCCAACATTCTGGTGTTATTATCTACTTTATTGACAACCAGGATTACATTTTTGATAGAACGACGAAGCATAGATGCTACTTCTTCGTCAAGATCTGTAATTCCAGTCATGACATCCACCATGAAAATGATGACGTTGGCTTCTTCTATAGCGATTTTTACCTGAGAACGAATCGCTGCTTCGAAGATATCTTCAGAGCCCTGAACAAATCCTCCGGTATCCACAACGGTAAAGATCCTTCCGTTCCATTCACTTAATCCGTATTGACGATCTCTGGTTACACCACTTGTATCATCGATGATGGCTTGTCGTTCGCCGATCAAACGATTATAAAGTGTTGATTTACCGACGTTCGGACGGCCTACTATTGCTACAATATTACTCATTGATAAAATTTGCGCAAAGATAACAGAATCAAAATGGAAAAGGGAATTTTAATGATCCTGAAAGTTCCTGAGGCAAAACTAGCTAAGTTTGAATAACACCAGGGTTGAACTTACTAACTGGAGCATTATTAGCTGCAGTGATCCCTTCCGAAATGATCTCACGGGTATCAATTGGATCAATAATAGCATCAACCCAAAGTCTGGCAGCAGCATAGTATGGTGTGGTTTGTTCGTCATAGGCTGCTTTCGTTTTCTCAAAAAGCTCATTCTCTGCTACTTCATCCACTTCTTGCCCCTTTGCTTTTTGAGAAGCGACCTGAATTTGAGTCAGCACTTTTGCTGCCTGGGTTCCTCCCATAACGGCTATTTTGGCACTTGGCCAGGCTACGATAAGTCGAGGATCATAAGCTTTGCCACACATGGCGTAATTGCCCGCACCATAACTATTACCCATCACTATACTGAATTTAGGCACTGTAGAATTGGAAACGGCGCTTACCATTTTTGCACCGTCCTTGATAATACCACCATGCTCAGATCGTGTACCGACCATGAATCCCGTAACATCGTGTAGGAAGACCAAAGGAATTTTCTTTTGATTACAATTCATGATAAAACGAGCGGCTTTATCTGCGCTATCAGAATAGATTACTCCACCAAATTGCATCTCTCCTTTAGCACTTTTGACAACTTCTCGATTATTAGCAACAATACCGACAGCCCATCCATCAATGCGAGCGTAGGCGCAGATGATGGTTTTACCATATCCTTTTTTGTATTCGGTAATTTTAGAATCATCGACGATTCGTTTGAGGATATCAACCGTATTATAAGGTTTGGTTCGGGTGTCCGGAAATAGTTCGTAAATTTCTTTTGGATCAAACTTAGGTGCTTGAGGCTCAATTCGGTCAAAGCCCGCAGTTTCGAAGTGCCCCATTTTATCCATTAAATCTTTAATCGTATCCAGACAAGTCTGGTCATCAGGCATCTTATAGTCTGTTACACCTGATATTTCGCTTTGGGTGCTTGCACCACCGAGAGTTTCTTTATCCACATTTTCACCAATGGCTGCTTTTACCAGGTAAGGGCCAGCGAGGAATATTGATCCAGTGCCTTCAACGATAAGTGCTTCATCAGACATGATCGGAAGATAAGCGCCACCTGCAACGCAGGAACCCATGATTGCAGCTATTTGAGGGATGCCCTGACTAGAAAGCTGTGCATTATTTCGGAAGATTCTCCCAAAGTGTTCCTTGTCCGGAAAGATTTCATCTTGCATTGGCAGAAAAACACCGGCACTATCGACGAGATAGATAATGGGTAAGCGATTTTCCATTGCGATCTCCTGAGCCCGTAGATTTTTCTTACCGGTAATCGGAAACCATGCTCCAGCCTTGACGGTGGCATCATTTGCGACAACTATACATTGTCTGCCTCTTACATAACCAATGACAATTACTACTCCTCCTGCCGGACAGCCGCCATATTCTTTATACATTCCATATCCTGCAAAGGCACCAATTTCAGTTTGAGGCTTATCGTCATCCAATAAATAGGAAATCCGTTCCCGAGCGGTCATCTTTCCTTTTTGATGTTGCTTGTCAATCTTTTTTTGGCCTCCACCAAGGTAAATTTCTTTTAGGCGGTGTTTTACTTTAGATAAGGACAACTTCATCTCATCCTCGTTTTTGCTCTTTTCAAGGTCTATATTCTTTGGCATATTTGGTTGTTTATCGAATAGTTAGGCTCAAAATTAAAAAAGCAATCCCGGATTTTCATTCGAAAATCCGGGATTGCTTCGATCTAGAAAATAATATTCTTATTTCTCTTTCATTGGGAAGGCATAATAGTACTCTCCTGGGTAGTTTTCGTATACCCCCTCGAGCATGACTTTATCGGTTGCGCCTTCCAGTAAATCAACCAGATCATCGACACTACTGACTTTTTTGTCATTGATCTTAGTGATGATGAATCCAGGATCCATATTCGTCCGTTCGATTTTACTTCCTCTAGTAATACTTATAACATAGGCACCTTCAGTTTTTAATTTCTTTCTTTCGTTATCGGTTAGATCCCGGAGTTCGAAGCCAAGGTCTTTGACTAAGGAATTTTCTCCGATAAGAGCTGTGGTGTTACTCTTATTTTTTAAGACCACGTTGGTCTTATACTTTTTACCATCACGGATATATTCAACAGCTACTTTATTACCCGGGCGATACCTGGCCACTTTTTCTTGTAGCTCAGGAATGGTTGCAGTCTTTAAATTATTGATACTGATGATTACATCACCTCTTTTTAATCCAGCATCATCGGCGCCACTTCCATTCGTCACTCTGGTAATATAAACGCCTTCTACAGAGGCTAGGCCAAGATCTTCGGCAAGTTCATTATCAACGTCGTCGATTCCAATACCGAGGATGCCTCTTTGTACGGTACCAAAATCTTTAAGGTCTCTGATCGTTTTTCTTGCAAGGTTTGCCGGTACGGCAAAAGAATATCCTTCATAGCGGCCTGATCTGGTAATGATAGCGGTATTAATGCCTACTAATTCACCATTCGTATTCACTAGTGCCCCACCACTATTTCCTGGGTTTACCGCTGCATCCGTTTGAATGAAGCTCTCAATTTTATATTCTCCTTCTAAGATATCTATGCTTCTACCTTTTGCACTGACAATACCTGCGGTTACGGTTGATTCTAAGTTAAAAGGATTACCTACGGCAAGTACCCATTCCCCAACTCTAACACTATCTGAATTTCCAAAGATAAGATAGGGTAGGCCTTCTGCTTCTATTTTTACCAAAGCAAGGTCGGTAGAGGGATCTGTACCTACAAGAGTAGCATCAAATTTTCGCTTATCATTTAGAGTAACCTCAATTTGATTACCATCCTCAATAACGTGGTTATTGGTTACGATATAGCCATCCGGAGAAATGATTACGCCGGAGCCAGAAGATCCTCCATAGTTGTTAGACCACCAGTCCATATTGCCACCACTGGATGTTTTGATGTTTACCACTCCAGGAGTGACACTTTCAGCTGCTTCAATAAAATTAGTTGGTGAAGAGGAAAGGAAAGTACGTTGACGACTTCCGGATAATAATTCATCGGCTACTTCTTCCGTATAATTGGTGTATCGTACCGGTGCCTGCTCTCTAATGATCACCTCTTGAGGTGTCTCAAAGTATTTATAAACAGACACGGAGATGACTGCGCTGAGCACGGAAGCGACGGTGACTAGAACTAACTGCTTCATGTAATTTATAATTTTTAATACCAGACATCAGAATTTGAGGAAATATCTTGGTAATGGTATACTAGGAAGAAGACAAGGTAAATATTGCTAAAAAGTTAAATTAAGATAGTTAGACGAAAATATCAATTAATTTGACGTAATTTTGTGCAACGTTACCCTATACATTTTCAAATAACAAGTAAACATTATAACTTGTTGGCGTAAATACCCATCTTTTAACGATCTTTGCGCTATATAAAGTGTAAATTAAATTCTAAGCAGTAATCTTCATCTGGTGCACGACATTTTATTAGATCGTGCAACTAATTAAAATTATATTGAAAAGTCATGGATTTTCTAAATCCAGAGCAACGAAAAGATCAACCAAGGGTTTATGGAAATATGTGGGGATGGAAGTTTTCCTTTATTTCACTTGGCATAATTGTGGTACTACTCTTGCTAGCAATCTATAGGTATAAAAGCCTAGATAATCCTCCTCTTTTCCAAGAAGAACAAGTTGTATCTCAAAAGGATACACTTACAGAACCAAAAACCGATACGCATCAGTGATCGGCTGATACATTTCCAAAACCAGTAAATAATAAATTGAACGAGAGGAATGCCTTTTTGTAGGTTATTCCAATCAGCGCTTATATAACTTTAATGCACAACAAAATTTTATTTCGAATGAAAAAAATGTCTACTCGGTTAATGGTATTATTTGTAGCCTTTTGGGCTTTTGGGCTTACATCAGTTTCTGCCCAGACCCCCGTCTTTAATATCATGGGAATGAACATTTGTTCCGGTGATACCGTAGAGGTGGATATTCAGGTACAAGACTTTACAGATTTAGTCAGCTTTCAGTTTACTGTTGGCTGGGATAAAACGAAAATGCAAATCAAAGAAGTGACTTTTGTCAATTCTGCTCTTGAAAGTAATTTCTTATTTGGAGAGATCAGTGATACATTGGATATATTGACTGCTTCTTGGTTTGATAACACCGTCACAGGAGTAAATCTTGATGATGAAGAAAAGATATTAACGCTTAAGTTTGCGACTACGGAAGGAGATAATCAATTACTTTCTATGATAGAGTTTAGTGATAACCCAACTATGCGTGAAATTTCTGCACTTGCGAATGGTAATTTAGAAGTAGTTGATGGAATCTGGAATGATAATATGGTCATGATTGATGAGCCTAAGTTTGTAGAGGCGATGGTGTCAGACGATATTGATATGGCAAGCAATGGTGCTGTTGATTTAACGATTACTGGTGGTGAAGCACCTTATGATTATAATTGGGAAACTGGACAGACGACTGAAGATATCACGGGTTTAACAGCAGGAGATTATTCAGGAACGGTTACAGATTCTAAAGGATGTTCATTAGCGGTGGGACCATTTACGGTAGGTAGTGTCGTAGCTGTTGATGAAATCCAGGGTTTAGAAGCGGTTGAGCTGACACCTAACCCGGCGAGTAATACTGTAAATCTTCGGGTAGAGCTGGCGACTACAACAGCATTAGATATTTCAATCTTTAATATTCTTGGAGAGCGTGTAAGATTCGATCAACTCGAAAGCGCTCAGTTTTCAATTGACTTTAATGTGTCAGACTTAGCAAACGGAACTTATTTTGTACAATTACAAAGTAAGGATGGTATTCATACCGAAAAGTTACTCTTACAAAAATAAATCATAATCCTATTAACGGCCAATAGGCCAGTATAAAGCGGTCAGATTCGAAAGGGTCTGACCGCTTTTTTTGTAGGTGAACCTTAAAGGTCGTAAATCAGTTCGTTTAATATTGATTCGGGTAAAACTTCAAATAATTTTATTTTTACGCTGAGGTACCGATACTTATCGGTAAGCTTTGATCCACATTGATAGTACTAAACACTTCATCCTACATGAAAATACCTTTCTATAAATACCAGGGGACCGGTAATGATTTTGTAATGATTGATAACCGGGAGTTGGACCTGAGCAGGACGGATACCGATCTGGTCCAAAGACTCTGTGATCGCCGCTTTGGAATAGGTGCAGATGGCCTTATCCTATTACAAAACAAAGAAGGCTTTGACTTTGAGATGGTCTACTTTAATTCTGATGGTAAAGAGAGTACCATGTGCGGTAATGGTGGACGATGTATTGTTGCTTTTGCAAAACAACTTGGCATTATTGATACCTCCTGCCACTTCTTGGCAATTGACGGCCCACATGATGCCCGGATTAATGAAGATAACTGGGTGGAACTAAAAATGATTGATGTACCAGAAATCGAATCCGGAGAAGATTACTATTTACTCAATACAGGCTCGCCACACTATGTCGTGTTTGTAGAAGATATTGATGATATCAATGTCGTAGAAAATGGCCAGGCGATCCGCTATTCTAAGCGCTTTAGAGACAAAGGCGTCAATGTTAACTTCGTAGAGCAACAAGCTGGCAAAATCCTCGTAGCAACATATGAACGTGGTGTTGAGGATGAGACCCTTTCCTGTGGGACTGGTGTCGTTGCTGCTGCAATTTCATACTCACTCCGCCACCCTGAAACGAAGCAAGTCGATATTCAGACTAAAGGGGGCGCTCTAGCTGTACGCTTAAAAGCTTCCGAAAAAGCAGGATTTCAGGATATATGGCTTTGTGGTAAAGGGGAGTTGGTTTTTGA
>JAHDHW010000278.1 GCA_020631105.1 Saprospiraceae bacterium
AACAAATTTATATCCTGATCATACCATTCTCGCTGAATCTTTCCACTGCTGATTCCTACGCTAATTAATTTTTTTTCATTCGCTGATACCTACTCCGATATTCATCGGAGTTACGATCGCTGATCCATAACCGCATTTATTAAATCACCAGGATTTATAAAAGCGAAATGGTCCATTTGTCTTGTTCTTTACTCTGAACAAGGCTTGCCCTTGTTATGTCTGCATCATACTCAGCACGCCAAACACCTACTTATGAGACCTTTAAGCACCTACTGTTTATTGATCAGTTTATTTATGATTAACACCATTGCTAATGCGACTACGATTGTTCCATTTCCTAATTTAGGAGAAATGGCCAAAGCCAGCGAGGCAGTTGTTTTAGTTAAAGCCTTAGATCACTTCACCGTTGAGTATGACAATGCGAATTACTTCCGTACCGAATTAGAAGTCATCAAAAATATAAAAGGCGTTCTACAACAGGGCGATCGATTCGACCTGCAAAATATGAAGATACAATATGATGACCTCGAACGAATTATCTGGGGAGACTTAGAAATGGAAATCGGACATCAGTACCTACTCTTTTTAGATTATAATGATAATGGATATTGGCAGGCGAAGATGCTGAGTTATGCTGCCTTTGAATTGATGCAAAGAAATCAGGAAGCCGTTCTGGTCCCTTTTGGCTTAGGCGCAGAAGTACAGGTAACTGTTGGGAAAGATGGTATTGAACGCGAACCACTAAGAGTATTTAAAGCAGAGGCTTTACAAGCACACCTTATAACTTATCTAAGAGGAACGCAAAGCTGGAACTTAGAAAGTATCTCCACGCCTTATGATATAAGCTCTTTTCATACTGCGGCGGCAGCTCGAATGGCGAGACCAGACCATTGCACTTTTGTATTCAATTCTTTGCCAACTCCGCGCTGGCAAGATTTTGAAAATACTGCTTTACCGGTATATGTCGAGCAAGGCGGAGATAATGGATGCTCTCAGGCCATCTCGAAAGTGCAGTCCGGAATCAATTCTATTAATAACCAATACTCAGGGGTTAACTTACAATACTCCGGAACACATTCTTTTGTGCCTAATTGCTCCGGAGGTTCCGCCGCAGGAGGGAACTATACTTCTACCTTTGCCTCTCGATCCGTAAGTATCCAGTTTGATGATCCTTGCAATCAGATATCGAATCTTAGTAATTGTAGTGGAGTACTTGCCATTGGAGGGCTTTATTCTTTTTCAAGTACACATCAGTTTAATGGAGAAACCTGGCGGAATGCAGCCTGGGGTTATGTAGTCGTGAATAATGGAACCGGTGCCTGCCAATGCGATGGTAGTCAGGATTATGATGCCATGATTATCCATGAGATGACGCATACTTTGAATGTTGGGCATATTAGTTTTGGTGCTGGTGCAGCTAATATGAATCCGAGCTGTTGTAATCTTATTCAACCCCTGGATGTTGAGTGTCTTGATTATATGTATCTGGAAGAAGGAATTTTACCAGTAGAACTTGTCCAGTTTAATGGCAAACTACAGCATAAATTTGTGGAGCTTCAGTGGCAGACGGCCACCGAAACGAATAATGAATATTTTACGGTAGAGCGTTCTGTTGATGGAGTGGTGTACGAAGCGATTGGCAGAGTTTCCGGGCAAGGGACGATCAGCGAATCTCAAAACTATACCTTCGTGGATAAAGAACCCCGGGACGGTGAGAATTATTACCGCTTACGCCAAACGGATTATGATGGTGCATTCGAATTTTTACCAAAGATAGTTTCCGTAGAATATGCAGTGTCCGGAGCAATCGAGATACAACCTAATCCGATAAGTGGAGATAATGTAAAAGTGGTTTATCCCAGTTCCGTAGAAGGCGATTTACACCTGACTATTTTTGATGCTAATGGTCAAAAGATCAGAGAAGAACAGCATACTGCTTTTGCTGCTCGAAATGAAATAGCCCTGGACTTTATGAATCTAAAACCCGGAGTATATATTCTACAATTGCAACAAGGAGAAAGAATGGAAGTGCAGCGAATAGTGAGATTGTAAATCAGGATACCAATCAGAATTGTAAGGGGAATATTTAAGGTGCATAAGTATTAAATACTGTATTTTTGTATTGTACCAATTCTCCAGATTTTGATTGCTGACCGCAAAATTATTCATATTGATATGGATGCTTTCTATGCTTCCGTAGAGCAACGAGATGATCCTGCTCTACGGGGGCAGCCGATTGCGGTTGGTGGATCGAGTAAAAGGGGAGTAGTTGCCGCTGCGAGTTATGAAGCACGGAAGTATGGCGTGCGATCAGCGATGCCAAGTATCACGGCCAAACGACTTTGCCCAACGCTGATTTTTGTAAAAGCCCGATTTGATATATACAGGGAAGTCTCCAATCAGATTAGAGAGATATTTTTTGAGTACACGGATCTTGTCGAACCGCTCTCATTGGATGAGGCCTACCTTGATGTGACCGAACCTAAAAAAGGTCCGCTTTCTGCGACACTCATTGCAGAAGAGATTCGTCGTCGAATCTTTGAAACAACTCAGTTAACGGCCAGCGCAGGTGTTTCTTTTAATAAATCACTGGCCAAAATAGCCTCTGACATTAACAAGCCTAACGGCCTTAAGGTCATCGAGCCAAAGGATGCTTTGGGTTTTATTGCAAAACTCCCGATTAAAAAATTTCATGGTATTGGCAAAGTCACCGCACGAAAGATGAACAATATGGGCATCTTCACCGGAGGAGATTTGCAGCAATTTAGTGAAATAGATCTCGTGCAACGCTTTGGCAAAGTTGGACGCTTCTATTACCGGATGTCAAGAGCAGAAGAAACCCGCGAAGTCAAGCCTGATCGAATCCGGAAATCTATTGGCGCGGAACGAACGTTTTCCGAAGACATCTTTAGTACCATTGAAATGAAAGAGCGACTTCGATACGTTACGGAGAAGGTTTACCTGTATATGAAAAAGACCGATAACTTTGGTCGAACGGTATCCATTAAAATAAAAACCCCGGATTTTCAAACTATTACCCGCAGTAAGACTTTTAATAGTGAAGTTCGTAGTCTATCCAAGCTTTCTGATGTTGTAAACGAATTATTAGATAGTAATCGCGAAGACTTTGATGCAGCCCGTTTGTTGGGGATGTCTGTTTCCAATTTAGCGAAAGAAACGATAGGAGAGGGCGTACAACTGGAATTCGACTTTTGGGAAGAGGAAGAATAAGTACTTAATCACTTAGAGCAAGCACAACATAATTTATGAAGACACTGGTAGTTTTTGATATTGATGGTACTTTATTGTATTCGAACAAGGTCGATAGTGAAGCATTTGCGGAGACTTACGAAGCACAATTCGGACGCCCTTTCCCTACGATAGACTGGCGAAAATATCCGCACGTTACGGATCATACCATCTTTAATGAAGTAATCAAACAACATTTTGATCGCCCGGCCACGGCGGAAGATATTAGTCGACAGCGAGACAACTTCGTTGCAAATTTAATAGAGAGAAGAAAGCATACGCCAGAAGCATTTAAAGAAGTCCCGGGAGCGGTGGAAATGGTTAACCATCTGTTGGGGACCGACGGATACGAAGTTGGGATTGCAACCGGGGGCTGGATGGCACCGGCCCAGATCAAATTGAATCATCTGGGATTTCCGATTGATCGATTTTATGCAAGCTATGCAGATAATAAAGTGACCAGAGAAGATATTGTAAACGAGTCTATTCATAAAGCCCGGGGACAGCATCAGGATATTAGCCGCATCGTTTATATTGGAGATGCCATCTGGGATGTCAAAACGACTCGAAATATGGACCTGAATTTTATAGGTGTTCGACTCAAAGGAGATCATGGAGTTTTGCAGGAAGCTGGAGCACAGCACGTTATACAGGATTTTCAGGATCAACAACAATTTCTTAATCTATTATCAGCAGCAGTACCTCCCCGACATCCTTAAAATCAGCAGCAGTTTTCTCCATAAAAAATGCTTAATGAGTGAACTCATTTATGCCTGCTAATGTTCTAAGTACACCTAAAAGAGAAGCAGCTTTCTTCAATTTTAGATTTTTTTTAAAAATCCTTTCAAATGAGTGGATTTTTTTAAAATAGCTCGTATATTTGCACCGCCTTAGAAATAAGGCACCCTTGATCCGGTAGCTCAGTTGGTAGAGCATTTGACTTTTAATCAAAGGGTCCCGGGTTCGAGCCCCGGCCGGATCACA
>JAHDHW010000071.1:0-18933 GCA_020631105.1 Saprospiraceae bacterium
ACTTGAATTATTTCATAGGCTCATAAGTAGGCTAAAACGAAAATATTGAACCCTTATCAAAGCATTTATAGTATATTCCATTAGTGATGCTTACATTTGCCATTGCGTGAAAACCTTATATGAATCTACTTCGCAAGAATAGTGCTTTTCTACTTTCTCTACTCCAACGACTGGCCGGAGTCTTGTTTCTTTTCACTCTGATCAGAATAGTTTTTCTTATTCACAATCAAGCTCATTTCACACTTGAATCCAGCCTATTGCTCCCAAAATACCTCGTAAATGCCTTGAGGTTTGATATTTCTTCGATTATTTATGCTAATGCATTGCTGATCCTTGGAATGCTGATCCCGTTTCGGAGCAGGGCGCAGCCCGTTTTTCAGCGAATCCTGAAAATCATCTTTGTGCTGACCAATGGAATCGTGTTCATGTTTGAACTAACCGATATCGCGTATTTCCCTTTTAACCTCAGGAGAAGTATTGTCAGCGATTTTGCCCTTTTGCAAAATACCTCCGAAATGATCCCTGGGTTCCTGGCTGAGTTCTGGTGGCTATTCGTATTCTGGTTATTTCTGCTGCTAAGCTTGTTCTGGATTTTTCAAAAAACGTATCCTAAAGCTATCCCGGAATACATTCCCAGACTTCATATTTTTATAATGCTTGGAGCACTCACGCTCCTCGGAATCGGGGCTCGCGGAGGATGGCAATTACGACCACTCTCCCCTATTACAGCGTTTGAATACGTTGAAGATCAACGACTTGCACCACTACTTACAAATACTACGCTCAGTTTACTTTCCTCGAGTCAGTTGCCAGCGATCAATCCGCAAAGTTATTTTACGCCTGATGATGCGGCTAAGCTTTTTACTATTCGAAGGCAATATCATAATACCCCACCTTCCTCAAAAAGGAACCTCTTCATCATTGTATTAGAAAGCTTTGGTTCTGAGCATGTTGGTGCCCAAACTCCTTTTCTTGATTCGCTACTCCAGCATAGTTTACAAGTCGAAGAAGGCTTCGCAAATGGACTACGATCAACCCAGGGCATTCTTTCAATTACAGCAAGTATCCCTAAGTTGATGGGACAACCACTGATGTTTTCTCCCTACCAAAGTAATCGAGTAGATGGCTTGGCTGAAGTACTCGGCAACTGGGGCTACAGCAGTGCATTCTTTCACGGAGCGAATCCAGGCTCCATGGAGTTTGAGCGTTTTACCAAGCAAAGTGGATTCGATTATTATCTGGACAGAGATGAGTATAATGATGATAGCCAGTATGATGGTCAATGGGGTATCTGGGATGAACCATTTTTCCAATTTGCAGTAAAGGAAACCAATACGCTGAAGCTGCCATTTCTTAGTGTTCTTTTTTCGCTAACCTCTCATCACCCTTATAAGACTCCGGACTGGTTTACTAAAAAGCATCCACTACTTGCGCCCCAAATCAGAGCCAACAAATACACCGACTTCGCCCTACAGCAATTCTTCGAATCCGCTCAGCAACAGCCCTGGTTTCAGCAAACCCTATTCGTGATAACTGCTGATCATACTGGACAAAGTAAGGATCCCTATTATCAATCAAATCAGGGACGATATCGTGTTCCTATAGCTATTTTTGATCCTCAACAACAAATTAAAGGGACAATCGAAGGAGTTGCTCAGCATACGGATATTATGCCAACACTTCTGGATTTGATAGGCTACGATCAAGCCTTTGCAGCCTTTGGCAATAGCTTAATGGATAGTACCCGTAACGCCTTAGTCTACCATCTACATGGCGGTTGGTTCCACCTTTTTAACCAGACTTATTATTATGAATTTAATGGCTTTGGCCTTAAAAAGGTCTTTAACTATCGTAAAGATCCAATGCTGAAGGTTAACCTACTCGAAACGGATAGTGTTCCTGTAGAAATTATTGATACCCTCAAGGCAATTATCCAGACCCATCATGATGGAATGATCAACAATCAGCTTTTTCTGCCCGATAAATAAAGATTTATCTCGATTGTCCTTTCAAATCTAAGGAGAGTGAAAAGATATGCGAAACCAATACTTGCGATACATCACCAATATCCGTAAGGGCATAATCAAGTTTGATATTACCTATTTTTAGGCCAAGGCCAAAGTTCGGTTGTAGCGTTAGGATTTCATCCTCACCATTAATATCATCCTTGGCTCGCTGAAAGTTACCAACTCCTGCGCGTAGGAAAAGAAATTTTTTATAGCCAAACTGCATGCCCAGATTAGGTTCCATATTGAAGGCAGGCGAACTGACCAGTACATTTCGCTGACCATCGGTGGTAAATCTCATATCCAAAGCAGTCAATAAATTATAGTTCTCTCCGAATTTGACTTCATAAGCACCACCAAGCGTAATTGCAGGTCGGGTAATCTCAATTGAGCTTTCCGGAATATCGTTTCCAGTGACCAGGAACGTTTCTTTCTCCTGATCCGTCAATGAAAATGACCAGGCATTAAAGGTGGAAGTAATATCTTTTCCTACCAAAGAAAAGCGCCATGGCCCGGTTTTATACTGAGCTCCGAAATCAAGTCCAAATCCCCATGCTCCACCAATTTGACCAACTACTCGACGCACAATCTTAGCATTACCACCGACAGAAAGGGTTTTCCCTTTTAAGTTAATATCTCGCGCATAAGAAAGTAAGAAAGCATAATCAACGGTAGAAAACGTAGATACATTATCATAATTGATCGTTCCGTCCGGTTCGACAAGATTCAAGGTATAAGGAATATCATCTACCCCAAGTCGAATGATGGACAAACCTATGGTAGAATTATTATCTGTATTCAATGGTTTTGCAAAACCCAGATAATCATAACTTGCAATACCGGCGAACCACTCTGCGTGCATCACTCCAATTTGTAGAGGAGACTCAATCTGGGTAAGCCCGGCAGGGTTCCAAAAAGCAGAATATATATCATTAGTATGCGCTGTCATCGCTGAGGACATACCATGTGCCTGACCACCAACGCCAATGGCAAGAAATTCATTGGAATACTTTCGTTGGGCATTTACTTGTAAGGCCGTCAAAAAGAATAACAGTAGCAGAATATTTGAAAGGGAAAATCGATTCATAAAATAAAGCTTTGAAATCAAATCTAGCACATCGTTAAAAGAACGATGTTTTGATAATTCTATTGGATTATCAAGCGACAATTAGGCCACTTTTCAGTTAAAGTGCGAAGTTACAAATAAGTAATGAATGATATACATGACGCGAAGTGGTTTACATACAAGCAAAATAGTTCAGTCCGTATATCCTGCATTTGAAGTGTTTTTGCACTTGTTCCGAAGGACTTATCATCTGTCAAACCACTTCGATAGAAGTATTTAAATTCAATATGTGTACCAAATAACTGACAAATGCCACTGGTTTTATGGTCGTTAAATGAACAAAAGTACCTTATTACGTATAAGACCCAAGGCATATTTGTAGTTTTATCCTAAAATAGGCATGGAACATGTCTTATTAAGATCCTAGGATCAAACCTAAATCATTATTGATTTTTTTAATTCCATTAATCCATTTTTTGAATATGAAAAAATTATTACTCGGCTTATTATTATTTGCTGGCAGTCTTGCATACGGTCAGGTTTCTTCTAATGTTAGTATGTTATCTAACTTTGATGTAGATACTATCCCAACCCATAGCTTCGGTACATTCAATGATGTTTGGGGTTATGTAGGTGCTGATGGTCGCGAGTATGCAATCATGGGTAGTGCAGCATACATTCATTTCTTTGATGTAACTGATCCAACAAATCCAATTGAGATTGATGCAGTAGCCGGGGGAACAACTACGGTATGGCGTGATTTCAAAACGCTGGGAGATCGAGCTTTCGCAGTATGCGACAATTGTAACGAAGGATTAATAATCTTCGACCTTTCCAATTTACCCAATGGTGTAAGTGTAACGTATCAGAACACAGAGTTTTTTGGCGATGCACATAATATCTTTATTGATGAGGCAAACGGCAGACTTTATGCGGTTGGTACCGATGTACAACCTTCTGGTGTTGTAGTATTAGATATTGGAACTACTGTTGACCAGCCAATCTTTTTGAATAGCACAAATCTTAATGCCGGACTGCTTGGTGGGTATATTCATGATCTTTATGTACGAGACAATATAGCCTATTGCTCACATGGTAATACAGATTCCTTTGTAATCTGGGATTTCACGGATGCAACTGATCCTCAGTATATTGCTTCTTTTGAGTCACAAGGTTATAATCACAGCAACTGGGTATCGGAGGATGGCAATACTGTGGTATTTGCGGAAGAAGTACCAACGGGTTTACCGATGGGAATTCTGGATATAAGTGATATGGAAAATGATAACCTGAGCTTGTACGGTTATTATAAGTTTCCATTATTAGCGCCAAATTTTCAGAATGCTACCCCGCATAATCCTTATATTATTGGTGATTATGTTTATACTTCTTATTACGAAGACGGTATTCAGATTTGGGATATTAAGGACCCGGCTAACCCAGTAGTTGCAGGTTATTACGATACTTATCCGGATAATAACTCTTATAATGGTTACCGAGGATGTTGGGGAGCTTATCCATTTTTACCTTCTGGTAATATTTTAGTGTCGGATATGACCTATGGTTTATTCCTGCTAGAGTTTACTCCTGCTCCTCCTGTATCGGTCGAGTCCTTAACTTCAGTAGAGCAATTTGATATTTACCCTAACCCGGCATATAGTGAGTTAAACATTGATATTAAAGTGGATCAAAGTCAGGAACTAATTCTTGATCTTTATACCTTAACCGGAGAATTGATTCAAAGATCTGCTCATGTCGTTGCCGGAGATGATCGCCTGAGCTTAAATATTGGGACATTACCAGCGGGCATGTATTTGATCGAAGCACGTTTCAGCGAAGGTACAATCAGCGAAAAATTAATAAAGCAATAGGTTAGTTAACCACAAAAGAGAAAGCGGTTACGGAATCAATATGATCCGTAACCGCTTCTTATATATTGCTTAATATTAAAAGTTTATTCTTATCTCTTTTTGCTTACCAATACTTTTTGAGTGCTTGCCTCATTTCCGTTTAGTACTTGTACAAAGTACGCATCCTGACTTCCTTTCAACTGATAAGTCAAAATGTGTTGTCCAGCTTCAAGCTCGTAATCGCCAGTTACTACCAAATTTCCAATGGTATTAAAAATCTGAACGGTTACAGTACCAGCCTGTTTTAAATTAACCTGAACATTAAGATCCTCAATTACAGGATTTGGAAAAACACTCACCTCAAAAACTTCAATCGCTCGTTCAATAACAATTACCTGAGAATACTCATAACTGCCATCAAGGTCTACCATTTTAAGGCGGTAGTAAGTTTTTGCTTCACGGCTAACATCCTCAAAAGCATAGTTTACTAAGCTATTAGAATTTCCTTGTGCACTTACCGTGCCCAGGGTAGCATAATTGCCGTATCCGTTTGGAGAAGCCTCTACTTCGAAATGACTGGTTTGTTCTTCCGAAACAGTGATCCAAGCTAACTTATTCATTCCAGCTGAAGCTGCTCCACTAAAGGATACAAGCTCCACTGGTAAGACGTTATTAGCCGCTGAGATAGTTCCAGGTCCGAATGGAAGTGTAAAAACTGCAGGGTTATTATTAAAATAAATATTCATTTTGTCGGTTCCTCTCAAATCATACTCTTCCATTCCGTTGAATTTATCAACATAAATGTAAGATGGTTCATCCAGGTAAAAAGCAACCTCATCACAAGCAGCACATTCAAAAGTTTTGTTGTAAAAAAGTAATTTACCTAAAACAACAATTTTGGTTTCTGTATCATTTGCCGCAGTAGATAAATCAACAATAGTGTTGAGGTGGACTGTTCTATCCAATGGAATTACAATACTATCTCCTGGTTGTGGACCTGTAGGTGTTGACCAGATGTCTTTATCCCATGGGCCATCAGCAATAGCTGTAACTGTTGCTGCCTGGATTGAAGTAAATGAAAATAAGAAAAGGAATACGCAGAAAAGTAAACGTGTAGAATCGTTCATTAGATGATCGGTTTTGGTTAATAATAATTGTGTGCGCGGAGGGATATTACACATGCTAATGCATGCAAAAATTGTAAGTTTAAATTCGTTGGTAGGAAATAGAACGAGGGGCGTTTACAAATACAAAAATAAAGGATATTTTAATAAAAAATATTAAAAATCACGTTTTGACAAAAAAATATACCTTTTAGGGTATAAAGCCTAAAAGGTATATTTCTAAACAAAAACCGTCTAAATGCTTAGTCTATGGTCGATTTTACAATAGTTTTAGAGATACGATCTGTACCATTATAAATAGTCAGAAAGTAAATGTTATTTGCACTTTCCGGTAGATTAATCGTCATTGGATTAATCCCTTCAGCTACTTCTAGTCGACTTTGCTCCAGGATTTTCCCAGTCATATCAAACAAATCCACCAATACTTTACCTGAAGATTTTGAATGGATCAAAACTGTTACTTCTTCATTAACAGCAGGTACAGGAAATACCTCAACTTCTGCTATGTCTGATTTTGACCGTTCAATAGTGACGATATCAGAGTATTCAAAAGAACCGTCAAAATCAACGATTTTGAGTCTATAATAAGATAAGGATAATGGCGCCTCATCAACAAAGATGTAATTGCTTAAGTTTTCTGTATTACCATTTGCTTGTACGCTACCAATCGGGTTGAATGCTCGTCCATCTAAAGAACTCTCCACCTGAAATGCTGCAACATTCTCTTCTGAAGCCGTTTGCCAGGATAATTTATTCATACGTTCTTCTGCTGACCCTTCGAAGGCAATTAAATCCGCAGGTAAACTGGTATCTTCTGGAAAAATAAGGATATCAGGAACACAGAGATCACCAGAGCTCCCAGGGTAACCAATACCCTCAAACTCAATATTATAAACCCCAAAAGGGTTATCAACTGTGAGTTGGAATGTGATAGAGCCATTAGATACAACCGGAATGTTTTGACAATCAACGGTAGCGCAGCCGCCTAAGCTTCCTGTACCACCGAGTTGCGTAACTATCGCGAGGTTAACATTTGTGGCATTCGTGTTTCCAAAAGTAACCGTGATATTATAAACAATATCGGTTCCAGATACTGTACCTGCATCACGAGTGGAAGAGGTGATACCAAGACATTGAGCAGAAAGAGAGAAAGAAGAAATTGTAAGGACTAAAAGACAAATAGCCTTAATCAGTGTAAAGGTAATCTTGTACATAGTTTTGTTTTTAATAATAGTTCATGACACTGAAATTGTTCAGTTTTCAGTGAAAACAAAGGGGATTAATAATAATAAGGGGGAGATTCTTGCAATAAAGATTATTCGGACTAGAGATACAAAGTAACAACATTTTTACATAAGATGAAAGGGGGGTGAACCATTAAAGCAAAGATTTTACTAAGAATTATAGAAAAAGCGGCAAGAGAGATGCTCTTGCCGCTTCATTATTTCATCAGCATAAATGAGTGTTTACAATCTTGCAATCACAAATTTTCTGGCAAAATTCCGGGTACCTTCCATTTCAATATAAATGGTATATGTACCTGCTTTATATCGAGAAGTATTAAATCGGTAAGGCGTTTCTTCCACTACATCCAAGACTTTCATATCAATTCTTTGACCGAATTGATTAAAGATAGAGATAGTAGCAGAGCGTCCTGCAAAATCTTCCAGACTTACGTAAACCTCATTAGTTGCCGGATTAGGGAATATTGAAGTTTCACTCAAGTCTATATCAAAGTCTACCCTTCTAACTACTGAGTAATCAACTGATCCATCTTTATGTACTTTAGCCAATCGATAGTAATTAGCGCCTAAATAAGGATCTTCGTCTTTTTCGAAGTAGTTAAATGCTCCTCGGTCATCCGTAATACTAGTAACATTTTTCAGCGCTTCAAATGTTTGTCCATCTGAAGAATGCTCAACTACAAAGTGATCATTTCGAACTTCTGAGTTAGTTGCCCAGTAAACACTTACAACACGGCCATTTCGGTGAGCCTGGAAGTCAAATATTTCATCTCCCGCAAGGAACCCTGCTCCACTTGCTAAATCAACTCTTGGAGAGACTTCACAAATCGGAGACCAGCTAGCATCATACAGCTTAACAGAAAGATGATAAATACCTGCATCTAATCCTTCTATTACCGCTGGAGATTCACAAGTGTATCCACAGTTATAAACTGTTTGCCATTGATCATTAAATAACATGATAGTGAAGATAGGAGCATCAATTCCTGATACTGTTATCGTACCGCTTCCCATTTCTACCTGAACATTAGCACAAGGATCTGATGGTGGCGCATCATCATCACAAAAATCTGGTGTACCATCTCCGTCACTATCTACATTATCATCTCCGCCTTCACAAATGTCATCCGCGTTACACACACCGTCTCCATCATTATCTACACAGCTATCACAGAAGTCTGGTGTACCATCTCCGTCCATATCAACGGTATCATCTCCACCTTCACACTGATCTAATGCATCACATACTCCATCTCCGTCACTATCCGGCTCTTGTACTCCGGCGCAATTACAATTGTCATCGTAAACATCTCCGCTTGTACAATCATCTCCATCATTACATGGTGTACCTGCTTCGAAATTACATCCTTCTGTGATCGTAATCTCTTCGAAAATATCACAAATCGGAGCCCATGAAGCATCTGCTAAACTTACTTTTATGTAGTAAGTACCTGGCGCAAGATCAATTGAAGTAGGATCTGTACAATCATACGCACAGTTGTATTCTGTACCCCAGCCTGAATCAAAAATAAAGACATTATAGATTGGAGTAGTTAGGTTACTTACCGTAACATTTCCAGGACCAAGAGTGATTATTACATTCGCACATGGATCAGATGGTGGCGCATCATCATCACAGAAATCAGGAGTACCATCTCCGTCACTATCTACATTATCATCTCCGCCTTCACAGATGTCATCCGCGTTACACACACCGTCTCCATCGTTATCTACACAGCTATCACAGAAGTCTGGTGTACCATCTCCATCCATATCAACGGTATCATCTCCACCTTCACACTGATCTAATGCATCACATACTCCATCTCCGTCACTATCCGGCTCTTGTACTCCGGCGCAATTACAATTGTCATCGTAAACATCTCCGCTTGTACAATCATCTCCATCATTACATGGTGTACCTGCTTCGAAATTACATCCTTCTGTGATCGTAATCTCTTCGAAAATATCACAAATCGGAGCCCATGAAGCATCTGCTAAACTTACTTTTATGTAGTAAGTACCTGGCGCAAGATCAATTGAAGTAGGATCTGTACAATCATACGCACAGTTGTATTCTGTACCCCAGCCAGAGTTAAAGATAAATACATTGAAAATTGGAGTTGTTAGATTGCTCACAGTTACATTTCCAGGGCCAAGCGTAATTACAACATCTGCACATGGATCATCACTTGGTTCATCACAGAAATCCGGGATACCGTCTCCATCACTGTCCATGTTATCATCTCCACCATTACAGATATCTTCCGCATTACAAACACCGTCTCCATCACTATCTGCATAAACACCTGCACAGTTACAATCCGCATCATATACATCTCCTTCTGTGCAATCATCACCATCATCACATGGCTGACCTTCATCATTACAATCATCACAGAAATCCGGGATGCCGTCTCCATCACTATCCATATTGTCATCTCCGCCTTCACAGATATCATCTGCATTACAAACGCCATCACCATCAGAGTCTAAACAACCTCCGTCTAATACAGTAACATTAAAGCTACAAGAAGCAATATTTGTACATTGATCAGTCACATTGAAACTAACCTCTGTTACACCTAGGTCATAGGCACTTCCACTAGGTGCTCCGGTAAGTTGTTGTATATTATATCCACCTATACAATCTGAATTAACTACGGGAGTATCAAAACTTACATTTGCAGAAGTCTCGCCAGCTGCCGCAGTTACAGAAACGTCATCAGGACAAGTAATTTCCAATGTTGTTGGTTCCCCTATACAATTACAATCTGCATCGTATCTGTCATTAATGGTTGACGCATCATTGTCATCACATGGCTGACCTGCTACCGTACAATCATCGCAGAAATCTGGGATACCATCGCCGTCACTATCCATATTATCATCTCCACCATTACAAATATCATCTGCATTACAAACACCATCGCCATCACTATCGGCATAAACACCTGCACAATTACAATCTGCATCATATACATCTCCTTCAGTACAATCATCACCATCATCACATGGTTGACCTCCTACACTACAATCATCACAAAAATCTGGGATACCATCGCCATCAACATCTACTGAGTCGTCTCCTCCTTCACAGATATCGTCTGCATCACAAACACCATCGCCATCACTATCTGTATAGATACCAGCACAATTACAGTTTCCATCTTCAACATCTCCAGTAGTACAATCATCGCCATCATCACATGGTGTTCCCTGAGGAGCACATGTAGGGGCTACCGTGACGGTAAAAATGCATATTTCGGAATTTTCACATTCATCATTGATTAGGTAAGCAATCGTATAAACTCCATCTGCCGGGTTAGATCCAATTGCAGGGCCCTCTACTTGTTCGATTTCAATATTACCTGTAAAACAAGAGGTACTTGCTGTTGGAGCATCCCAAGTGAAGTTATCAGCATCAGTAGTAAAGTTACCTGGGCAACTTTCAAGTGTTAATACCGGAAGAATTTCATTTACGGTAACTGAGAAAACACAGTTTGTAAAATTGTTACAAGAGTCCGTTACTGCATAACTAACAAAGGTAGTACCTGTTGGGAATAAGCCCCCATTTGCAGGACCTTCGTCTACGCGATTTACTTCAATTCCATTTTTATAACAGGTAGTAGAAGCAGTAGGCTCTACCCAACTTGCAGCTTCTGAAGCTGCACCCGGCTCGGCATCTACAGTTATATTATCAGGGCAAGTAACGTCTACATCTGCTGGATTTTCTTCAACCGTCACAGTAAAAATACAGATCTCTTCATTCCCACAGTCGTCCGTTACTCTGTACGCAACTTCAGTCACTCCGATCCCAAAGAATCCGCCATTTGCAGGGCCGCTAATTTTTTGAACAACCGGATCAGCATTAACGCCACCGTCATCATTTGAAATACAGAAATTCGTACTTTCACTAGTTGTAAAGCTTCCACCAGAAGCAACTACAGTTCCATCTTCTTTGGTAACTGTATAAGATCCATTTCCATATTGACAACAGATACCATCACCGTATGAATCATAAATGATGAAGTCATAACATCCATCTTCCAGACAAACTTCATCAAAGACAGAATCTCCACTAGAATAGTTTCCATATCCTCCTCCAGAAGCTTCTACTCCACCGTTAGCATTTACAATTTCCCAACTTGTTTCACTTGTATAATTATCAAGGGTAATTGCAATAGATACTTGCTCACATGTTTCATTTCCTCCGGCAGAGCATGGGATTTCCATTAGATATTCATAGGCATAAGAGTCAATCTGTCGATCGGTCCACTCACCAGAGCTTTTCTTCATTCTGGCTGCATAATTAACTCCGCTACCATTTGGCTCTCCTGCCTGCCAGTTAGTATAACTTACCGGATCTCCATTTTGCCATTGGAATGTTCCCGAAGAAGCAACAGTATTAAAACCAATCCAAATTGAACCGGTTGAAGGATTAATATTACTTTGGATAAATCCATTTTCTCCAGCATCGTTAATCGATACCAGATGTCCTCCATTATTTTGAGCATTCGTATTAGCAGTACTCCAGTAAGCAGTATGATCAGAAAGGTAATATTTTGAATCATTATACTCACCGACAAATATGAACCCTGAAATACTATTTGACAAACTTGAACAGCTAGGAACTGGGCTACAAGGAATCTCCACCACAAACTCCGCTTCGAAGTTTTGATCTCTGTCTGTCCATTTTCCATTTGATTTTAATAAACGAACGTAATCTTCAATTCCACCGGAGTTATTTGGCTCTCCGGAGTTCCAGTTATAAAAGTTAGAAACCTCTCCGTTCACCCATTTATAGGTTCCTTCAGATTGTTCATCCGTTAATCCAATCCAAGCATAATCTGCAATGATACCTTGTCGAATGAATTCATTTTCATCAAGGTCTTCCACAATAGCCAAATGGCCTCCGATTGATGCTGCTTGAATCTTCGCTTCTGCCCAGGTAAAAGCATTAGAGTTGGAACAGTAATACTTGCTGTTATTATACTCCCCTAAATAAATATAACCGGCGATTTCATCCGCAATAGAGCTACAGCTAACTGGTGGATTAGGATTTGGATTATCAATCACACAAGTAGTACTTGGTGCTGCAGGCTCGGTCCATGATACTTCGACAACTGCTGCTCCTGCTTCAGGAGTAACGGTAATATCTGATGGGCAGGCGAAATCAATATCCGGATCATCAACTGCTACAATAGGTGGTACATACTCAACTATAAAAATTGTAGCAACACAACTTGCAGTATTCCCCTGGTCATCTTCCACTGTAAGCGTCACGTTTTGAGCGCCCAAATCAGCGAGTGTATATTCTGTTTGACTCAATGTTTTGGTAACGATACTTGCACCACACTGGCCATATCCTCCTTTGTCAACTACTTCAAGCGCAAGCGTTCCGGCACCATTTTCATCAAGTTGCACAAATCCTCCTGACTTACATCCTGGTACAGGTGGTTTTGTTTGACTCAAATCACTAAACACCTCTCCAAACTCAACATTGGTAAAATCAACAGAACCTTGTAATTGATAGATGATTCCATCATGAAGAACAGGACCAGAAATATTAGTAGAAGAATTCTGGATAATGGTACCACAAATAGCAGTTTCCATACTTCCATTATTCGCAAAATTACTCTTGTTATTTAGAGTACCTGCATTATTAACTTTTGCAGTACCATTATTAATAAGGGTCGTATTATTGATTAATTCTCCAGAGATTTCTAAATGGCCATTATTACTAAAAGAGCCATCGTGGGTAAATACTCCGGCATTCTGAACTTCAAAACGACCATCATTGGAGATGGAACCATCGTTTTGGAAGGTACCATTGTGACCAAACTCAGAACCAGCATAATTATTAATGCTTGATCCAGCACTATTGGTAGCCACACTACCAAAAGGGTTTTCAATAAATCCATAATTCTCAATAGTAGAATTATTCTGAAGATCATCTGTGCTTCGAAGCATTCCATTATTGATAATGATACCATTGTTTTCGAAAGCACCATTATTCCGGAACAAACCTTGATTAATCAAAGTGGCTCCACTGGCATTTGTAAACGTTGCTGATGCAGCATTATCAAATGTTCCAAAATTTTCAAATGTTCCAGTATTGGTAAATGATCCATCATTGTCAAAAACAACAGACCCCGCGTTAACGAAGTAATTGTTGTTATTAACTAGTGTACCAATATTAAAATTGACGATTGTACCATTATTATATACAAAATCATCAAAAGTAATTGTACCAGCATTTTGAATAGTAAAATCAATTACCGGATTCCCCGAATAGACTGGAAAGTTTCCATTCGTCGGAGAACCAGGAATTGTTACAGTCATACCAGATGTAGGAATTCCAGCTGACCAGTTGCCCGGATTATTCCAATCCGTATCAACATCTCCTGTCCATATTGTTTGAGCATTCAAGCTCAGACAAAGGATTGTTGAAAAAATCAACGTGTAAAATAATCTCATTTTTAAAGTAAGTTTTAATGAATAAACAAAAGAAGACGATAGACAAGCAACCCAGCTGCATAGTTGAATTACTCCATTATTCGTTGGAGATTGTGTGGTTGGAAGATGATGGTGTATAGAAAAAAATTACAAGGCTTAATTGCTTAAGCACAAAAAAGACATAGGGGGTATGTCAAAAAAGATGATTAGTGTGGAAAAATGGGTGATGAAATTATTTTCACCCGTCTTATAAAGTAAAGGTAGTATTTATATTGGTTTTTTTATAAACTGTTATATTCCTTTTTTCAAAAAAACAAACTACCCAAATGGGTAGTTTGCTTCAAATTCAATATAATACAACCTACTAGTTTCAAAATTGTGTATGCTAGTCTTACTCTAAATCACTCAACACTATTCACTTTTGGTCTCAAAACAACAGCGCAATTCTTAGATGCACAAAGTGAATTCAGTTAAATAATTACTTAGAGTAATGCTCATTGATTCAAATTGAACCAATATTTTTTATTCTCTCTCTTTAAGAAGGATTCAATAAAATTCTTATGCTGGTTAAATTAGTGCAGTTGTTGGGACAAGTCATCAGGAAAGCCTGAATGGTTTTACTTTAGAACAGTAACAGTTATAATGACTTTAAAATTTTGGCAAAATCAAATTGATTAAAACCAAGTTGAATCCGTTAGATATATACAAATGTATAAAAAATGTTTATGAAAAAAAAATATGAGATTTTTTTTCAAAAAAAAACACCAAAAAGGCTTACAATCAACTGGATTCGTTGATTATTCGGTATAAATATCCAATTATAAGGAGCAATTCGGATAGGAAACAGTAATACGCCTACTTATCAATTGAGCCAATGGTAGTGCTATTTACTTGTTCTCTGCGAGGGTTGATAAACTCCCTTCTTCGCTGCATGAGGTAAGACTCAATATCAGCAGTTTTCTTTACTTGAATAAGCTCCCATCCATTAAGATGCATGTAATTTAAGATCGCTACTGTATTGTTAAACTGAAGGAAATTATTCTGTGGGCCATGAATTTTGAGGCGAACACCATCGTTCTCATCTATAATATCCTGACCATAATCAACCATTGCATAAAACTTTCCGGAAGCTTGATTATATTTTTCCCAAACCTCTATGTATTGTTCATTTGAGTTGCTTAAGTTTTTTTGATTCACATAAACTTGAGCAATGCACCAATTAGAGGCGATAATACACATAAAAAAGAAAAGCTTTTTCATAACTTGGACTGATATTAAAGATGATAAATAATCTACCTATTCATTACAAAAATGAATCCAATTACCAATGTATCGCTTTGCGGATATGCAGGAGTATGGATCAAAGTCAGCAGATTTATAAAAACAAAAATTTAGGTCTACAGATATACTGCGCTGATCAGCGAATAAATCATTTCAGTTTAGGGCAAAAAAAAGTGCCACCCGAGCTTTATCGGAATGGCACAACAACATAACCATGAAAATACATAACCAAATCTTACAAAATCGATGGCAAAGGCCAATACGATTTTTATATCTTAGACTAAATTATCGTCTTATATTTCTTCCCTAAATAAATGCTGAAAAATTCGGCTGGTTTGGGAGGAAGATGAATTCCGTAGAAGTATACGGCGCTTAAATTCAAAAGGTTTTAATTAAAAGAATAAAAATTAAATTATTTCATATTCTTTTATTTTCAATGTTTTATCTTCTATAAAACAGTTACTAACCAAAACTCAAACACCGTACCAAACATATATGATTTTTTAAAAAATTAACTATTTCCATAATTTATCATGAAGAAACCCTTATATTTTCTAGCTTGTTTGTCCTTATTTTTTTTTCAATGTAAATCGACTCCCGATTCAGAAAGCATCTACACTCTTGACAAAAAGGTAATTGCTGATGAGGCTATGGTGGTCAGTGCTCATCCAGAAGCAACCAGAGTAGGATTGGAAGTGCTCAAAAAAGGTGGTAATGCAGTTGACGCGGCTATTGCTGTTCAATTTGCTTTAGCGGTTGTCTATCCGGTTGCGGGTAATATTGGAGGCGGAGGATTTATGATTTACAGAGGCAATGATGGAGAAATTACCACTTTGGACTTTAGAGAGAAAGCACCGGCAGCTGCACATCGCGATATGTACCTTGATAGTCTTGGTAATGTTATCGACGGTCTCAGCATCAGCGGACACCTGGCAGCAGGCGTTCCCGGGAGCGTAAAAGGAATGTTCGATGCCTTCGAAAAATATTCTAAGCTTAAGGATATGAAGACTTTGATCCAACCGAGTGTCGATCTTGCAGAAAAAGGTTTTAAGCTAACCGAGAAGCAAGCAAAAAATCTCAACAACAAACGTGATGTATTTATTAAGTATAATACCTCCACTCCCGTGTTCGTTCGCGACACCCCCTGGAAAGGAGGTGACCTGCTGGTACAGCAGGATCTCGCCAATACATTAAAAAGAATCCGTGATCAAGGAGCTGCCGGTTTTTACGAGGGAGAAACGGCCCGCCTGATTGTTGAAGAAATGAAAGCAGGGAATGGCATTATAAGCCTTCAGGATTTAAAAGATTATAATGCTGTATGGCGCGCACCTTTGACGACAGATTTCAAGGATCTTAAGGTTATTTCAATGTACCCTCCATCAAGTGGTGGTGTTGCATTGATTCAATTATTAGAAATGGTTGAGCCATACGACCTATCCAAAATGGGCTTTCATTCAAAAGAAGCGGTCCACGTCATGGCTGAAGCAGAAAGAAGAGTATATGCTGATCGGGCCAAGCATTTAGGCGATAAGGACTTCTACCCTGTTCCTATTGATGAACTAACCGCGGCGGATTATCTAAAATCCAGGATGGCCAATTTTGATCCCGAATCTGCAATCTCAAGCGATTCGATTGAAGCTGGAGTATTTGCACTACAGGAAAGCGAGCAAACTACTCATTTTTCGATAGTAGATGGCGAAGGAAATGCGGTATCCATAACCACGACCATTAATGGTGGTTACGGCGCTAAAACTGTAGTAAGTGGAGCTGGATTTTTATTGAATAACGAAATGGATGATTTTAGTGCAAAACCAGGCGTACCTAATATGTTTGGCCTGTTAGGTGCAGAAGCCAATGCTATTGAACCCGGAAAAAGAATGCTAAGTTCAATGACTCCGACTATCATCGAAAAAGACGGTAAACTACACATGGTGGTTGGAACCCCTGGCGGATCAACTATCATCACCTCTGTTTTTCAAACGATTCTTAATGTGGAAGCCTTCGGCATGGGAATGGCAGAAGCTGTTGCCGCCCCAAGGTTTCATCATCAATGGAAACCAGACGCAATCCAGATAGAAAGTAATACCTTCTCACCAGAGCTTCGCGAAACGCTGAAATCGATGGGACATAACATCAAAGAAAGAGGTAATATTGGCCGGGTAGATGCCATTCTGGTTACTCCTGACGGTAAGCTGGAAGGTGGTGCTGATCCACGTGGTGATGATCATGCGGCAGGTTTCTAATTAATCTCAATAAATACGGATTCGATCCTCTTAATTAGGACGCCAAACTTTTTGTATAGGCAAAAGGTTTGGCGTTTTTTTATTCGCTGAGCTTGTATCCTAAACGGATACAACGTCTTGAAAACGTGATACTTACGAACCGCATTAATAGTGCAATAATATTTATGTGATTAACTGCTCATAAATATGTGACTACTAAAACATCCATTCGTCTTAATCTCATAAGGCTTTCATAAGAAATCCCCAACGAATGAGAAGTACCTGTATAACTTCAAGTATTAGGTAATGGGGTTTTTAAACCAAGCAAATAGCACAAAAACGCCCTATTATTATTCTCAATGGTCGGAGGGTAGAACGTATGTTCTGCCCTTTTTTTGACCAATTAAGTAGCGATAAAGATTATTTTAGTAATAGCTGATAGACTCGAAACTCCCGAGATTCCTTTTCGGCCTGTAATTAGCTTATTGGATTAAGCTCCAATTTCTTTTCGAAAGGCTGAAGTTCTTTTAAGTTGATCTATGAGTTTTACAGACTCTTGATAATTCAATGTCTGCTGTCCATCTGAGAAGGCTTTTTCCGGGCATTCGTGCACTTCCATAATTACTGCATCTGCCCCTGCCATTACGCCCGCTAAAGCAACGGACTCCACAAACTTACGCACACCAATACCGTGCGAAGGATCAACAATAACTGGAAGGTGGGATTTTTCCTTTAGGATAGGAATGGCATTAATATCCAAAGTATTCCGATACGCTTTTTCGTAGCTTCTTATTCCACGTTCACAAAGCATAATTTTTTCATTTCCATTCGAAAAGATATACTCTGCTGCCTGTAATAGTTCGTCTATGGTACCTGAGATACCCCGCTTCAACATTATTGGTTTGTCCACTTTTCCAAGGGCATCCAGCAAATTGAAATTTTGTGAGTTTCGAGCCCCTACCTGAAAGATATCCACGTAGTCCATCATATCCTCAATTTGCTCCGTCATCATGACTTCTGTTATAATCTTTAAGCCATTGGCTTTTGCATGCTTGTACCAGAGTTTAAGCCCATCAATGCCTAAACCTCTAAAAGAATAAGGAGAGCTTCTGGGTTTATATACACCACCTCTCATAATCTGGACGCCGTTCTCTACTAAGTGCTTGATCGTACTTTCAATCTGAGCTTCTGACTCAATAGAACAAGGGCCAGCCATGATTTGAAAAGCACCTGCACCTATTTTTACACCATCACCAAGATCAATTTGGGTTTCTTTTACTTTCCACTTACGAGATACTAATTTGTATGCATCACTCACTTTGTGAATATCTTTGATGCCCTCCATCGTACCGATGGCCCGGATATCGAAATCCTTCTTCCCTACCCCAATGATGTAATCTTGAAATTGTGTGGAGACTTTCACGGACTTATAATCAATTGAATTTAGCTTTTCCTGAAGTTTATCAAATTGGTCCGTACTTATATCTTTATCTAGTTGAATAATCATATCTCTGTATTTTAATTTGTCAAATAGCGTGAATTCATGCTATCATAAAATTTAAGAAAGAAGGTATCCGCAGATACCTTCTTTCTTAGTAGAAATAAAACTAACGATTCTAGCTCATTTCTAACACAAAGATACGAAATCGATAAGAAAGGTGCAGGCTTGTTATTTACCTTA
>JAHDHW010000071.1:19033-25469 GCA_020631105.1 Saprospiraceae bacterium
TCTAACACAAAGATACGAAATCGATAAGAAAGGTGCAGGCTTGTTATTTACCTTAGTAATTATCAAAAATATATCTCACCCCTGCTTGTACTCCGAGATTTGCATGCCTTTCCTGCAGCGGGTTAGTACTGGTTGAAAAGACAGACGGGAAGCGGAATCCCGGAGAAAAATGTATTCTTAGGTTATCGTTCAAATGATAAGATACATTACAACCAATGAATGGACTTATACCTAGATTGTTTTTGTACCATCCATTCGGGTCCTCTCCTTTATCATAGAAATCCCCGTCTTCCCGGAATATTTCACCTTTACTTTTGATCATAATATTGGCGTAAATCCCTGCCTCAACACCAAAGGTTAAAGGCTCGCTTCCAAAATTATAACCAAGGATGATTGGTACATCTACAAGGTGGAAATAATTGTATGATTTTTTGATATAACGGGTGGTCTTTGTTCGTAAGAGGTTACCCTCAATAAAATTGGTATCTCCTGTCACCTGATTAATCTGAATCTCAACAATTCCCGGTACAGAATCCGTCTCTACCCTTTCGCTGCTTCGACTAAACAGGCTTCCTATACGAGTGTACTCTACCCCAGTTCTAAGGTATAGGTTTTGCTCGGATACGATTAATGCATTAAGACCGGCATGTAGGGTCTCTAATTGCTTTTCGGAATTAACCCTTAATAGTTCATATTCAGTATTCTGTACACCTCGTGGGTCTAGCTCGGTCGTTGAACGGCTTATCCCTCCATAGAGTCCAAGGCCAAATTGGATATCATTTAAGAAAGAACCTCTGCGTTTTTTGGATTTGTTTTTCGCAGCAGCAGCCTTAGCTTCCGCCATTGCCTTTTCCTTTGTGGCAAGCATCTCTGCATTATTTCTTGCTTTTATTCCTTCGATAACATCCGTCGCTGAAGCGAAGCGCTTATCAGATTCGACAGGACTCAAGAATGAAGAAAAAGGAATCAATGCTTGTTCCCAGCGATTCGGGATCATTTCGTTTTCAGTGATTAGAACCTTTGATATTCCCCGATCATTCTCTTCTTCTGAATCCTCAATAATACCGACAAGTGAAGAGCCAGTTTCCGTAGGTTTTTTCGGGATGACATTATCATTTTCAACGTTTAATCCTTTAGATACACCTGCTAAAACAATTGCATCATCTTTTAATTTTTCTGCATTGTTTAATTCCGTATCAGTCGACTGAACGGAAGATTTAAATCCTGCTTTTTCTGTAATGGCTCCTGGTCTAGAAGTATATAAGGTTGATTGTTTTTTAGCTTGATTATTTGTCTCTTTTATAGGTGTATGGTCTGTTTGTTGTTTTATCCCATCTTTTTGAAGGATAACTTCAGGTGCAACAGGTGAAGACGGATCTGCCGCTGCAAGTGTTTGGCTTGAATTAGTAGTCGTAATAATCGAAGTATCAGTTGATTCAATAACATTAATTTTCGAACGATTAAAGAAAAGAGAGATCGCTACCGCACCAATCAATAGACCGGAAAAGAAAAACCAAATGATTCTTCGGTTATCTTTTTTAGGCTGAACAATAGGTTCGATATTCAACCAGAGCGCTTCTGTGTCGATCGGCACTTCGAACTGGTCGAGTTCCTGTCTAGCGTATTTTTCAAATTCCTGGTTCATATGCGCATTTTAATCGTTTCGTGGTTTAATAAAAGCTTCCGAAGCATATGTCTTGCTCTGGTAAGCTGAGACCGGGAGGTTGATTCTTCAATGTGTAACAACTGACTAATCTCCCGATGGCTGTAACCTTCAATAGCATGAAGGTTAAAAATCGTACGGTAATGCTCTGGGATACTTTTGATGAGTTCCATCAATTCCGCTGCTGCCATGCTATTATAGACTTCGGGCTGAACGGACTGATCTGGTAAATCTTCAATAGTGTATAATTCGTTTTTAAAGCTGCTTTTATCTAATTGTTTTAGCGCAGTGTTAATTACAATGCGCTTCATCCATGCTTTAAAACTGCCTTGTTCCTGGTATTCTGGTATGGCCCTTAATATTTTGATCAAAGCATCCTGTAAAATATCCTTAGCAGCAGATTCATCTCTGGCATATCGGAGGCTAATAGCCATCAAAGTCCCACTATAAAGCTCAACTAAAGCTTTCTGAAAGCGTGGATTTTGCTGTTGGCAGCCGATAATGATTTGCTGTTCGGTATAGTTTTTCAAATACTTTATTTTTATTCTTAAAGGGTTGGAAAGATAGCGAAGATCCGCTATCCTTCCAACTTACTAGTATTCAGTAATTAGAGAGGGTTTATTTTTATTCCCGATCAAACTTAAATGATCCGGAGAACGGAGCGGTAATAGTATTCCCCGTATTATCAAACCATGTGGTTTCTCCACTAAAGGTACCGATTACCTTTTCTCCTACAGCTCCGAATTCAGTGATTACAATCTCTTCATAGCCACAGTTGTTGACTCCTGGTTCGTTACCACATTCCATGATATAGCTATTGCCGCTCATAGTCATAAATGACATGTACGACCAGTTGACGATTAAACCATCATAGGTTCCTACGTCATTGATATCTCCTAATCCGATATAAACGTTATTCTCGAATTGAGTCTGACCGAAGTCGCTAGCCTGTATCCAAGAACTATCAGGTCCTCCAAAAGTCCCCGATACATCGTAGAAAGTGAAAGAATCACCACCGTCGATTTCAATAGTAAAGAACTCATCAATAACTTCTCCACAAGCAGCAATCTCTCCTACGTCGATGGATTCAGTAAAGGTATAAGTCTCTGCTGGATCAGTATAAGTAAGTCCGTCAAGGTCACCTGCAACAATCGTTACCGTTTCTTCTTCTCCACAAGTTAAGAAAGAGAAAGAGAATGTACCGTCTGTAACATAGTATTCGTAACCATAGTACTCTCCATAAGTAACAGAAACAAATCCGTTGGTAACGATATCACCATCACAGTTTACAACCGTTCCGGTTAGTTCAACTGCATCGTTAAGATCAACATTGACTGCTCCTATGTCCGTATCTTCCGCGAATGGGCCTATATTCGTTGTAAAACCTTCACAAGATTGATAGTGACTGATAGTCATTTCAAATTCTTCATTTTTTGGCACTTTACCAGAGAATACACCGTCTCCGTTGGTCCAACCTGAAGCACACATTCCATTAGAAAGAATGGTAAGTTTTACCCAGGCATTTACGATTGGATTACCATTCGCACTAAGTACCTGACCAGTAAGCTCGATTAATGGGTAAGGGTAATCACAGTTCCAAAAAGAGAAGTGACTAACTGCTCCTACATAAGTATCTCCTTGTTTAGTTGCTGAGCCTTCTTGTACCCAAATTCCAAATTCTTCGCTAAATGACCATAAAGGAATTTCGTCCGGTGCGTTACCGACTAATTCTGCGGGGATAGGGAATGTAAGTGTTGCTTGTAAATCGTTACCTAAGTTCAGGGCATCTCCGGTTGAAGATTCCAGTTCAACTGCCATCATACCAAAACTTCCTAATGCTACTTCTTCTGCTTCGGTATTAACACCTTGTAAGCCCCCAGGCATAATAGACTGTAAGTTATCATCCGTTGGATCTATCCAACGTACTGCAACTTCGACGGTTCCTTCATAAGTAGTTCCGTTCGCATTAATAACACTATTTGCCGGGAAATCGATTTTTGCTCCATCGCTTGTAGTAATAGTACCACCATCGTTTGAAACAAAGCTTCCGCCGTTGGTCCGTGTCAAAAGTGTGATATTCGTATAGTTTACAGAACCTTCACTCGGGAAGAAGCGGTATGAACCATCAAAGAAACCATCTTTCTTAACGGTGACTAGGGTTCCTTTTGAGTTCATTGTTACATCACGGTAAACGAATCTTCCGTTTTCATCAGTAACAGTGTTGTTATTTTCTAATCTTACGCTTGCAGCAACTACCGCATTTCCGTCTTCATCCTTTACGATACCGAATATTGAACCAATTACAGGCTCTACCTCTGGTTCATAATCAATCTCAGTAACGGTTGGATTACTGATTACCTCTTCTTCAGATAAAGTAGAGTCTACATCCTGTCGGCAGGCAAACAAACTCAAAAACAGTAAGCTTAATAATGCAATTTTTTTCATTTTCTAAGTTTTAAACATCAGTGAGAAACAAGGAACGAAAAGGGCTGTGTTCATTACCTACAATTAATTTGCCCTTTTCGTTGACCTGTTCAGGTGTAAAATAGTTTTAGCTTGCTTTAAGTACTTTTAGCGAATAGTGTCGCGGGCCTTTGCCCCTGACAATACTATAATCCCTTTGCTTTTGAATTCGCTGCAAGGATTTACTATTTTTTTTGATTTTAAATAAAAAAGGGCCTCTGTGTACCAGAAGCCCTTTTTTAGGTGCGAAAATTTCAAAGAAAATCAATTCGTAGGTACATTTCCCAGAATCATATTCACAAATTCGTCTACTGTATCTTTAATCTCTCCTTTTGCTAATGCTTTGATAAAAGCACTACCAATAATTGCCCCGTTTGCGTATTGGCAAGCCGTACTAAAGGTATCATGGCTTGAAATACCAAAGCCAATCAAGCGGGGTGATTGGAGCTTCATGTCGTTGACGCGATTAAAGTAATCAATCTGTTGTTGTTCAATATCGCTTTTCGCTCCGGTGATCGCAGCTCGGCTGACCATATAGACAAAGCCAGTACTGAGTTCATCTGTTTTTCGGATACGCTCTTCACTCGTCTGTGGTGTAATTAGAAAACTTATTCGCAGGTCCCGATTATTATCGGGATCGCTGATCATACGCTGGTAATCTTGCTCATAAACATCCATTGGCAAATCCGGCAAAATCAAGCCGTCTATTCCTACTTCCGCACACTTATCAAAAAATCGTGCTTCGCCATATTGCATTACCTGATTAAAGTAGCCCATCAAAACCAGGGGGATATCACTCTTTTTCCGGACATCTGAAATCTGACGAAAAAGAATATCCAGAGTCATTCCATTTTTTAAGGCAACTTGACCACTCTCCTGAATAGTTGGTCCATCCGCTAATGGATCAGAATATGGCATTCCGATTTCTATCAGATCCGCCCCACTCTTTTCTAGCTGAAGAATAATGGGTTCCGTATCTTCCAAGTTGGGGTATCCCGCCGTAAAATAGATATTGAGTATATCTTTTTGTTTTTGCTGAAATAATCGATCAAGACGATTCATAATTACTATCATTTATAATCACACAGTATTAATCTATATCTACTGTTGATCAAGGTATTTTATATAAGTTTCTAAATCTTTGTCTCCTCTTCCCGAAAGATTAATGACGATGTTATCTTTTTCTGAAAACTTGATTTTATCCAATGCCGCAAATGCATGGGCAGTTTCTAAAGCTGGAATGATCCCTTCTATTCGGGTAAGATGGAAAGCGGCATCCAGCGCTTCTTTATCCGTAATGGAAACTGCTTCAGCTCGACCGCTATCAATAAGATGCGCATGCATTGGACCGATTCCAGGGTAATCTAAGCCGGCAGATATGGAATAAGGTTCCACAATTTGACCGTCGGGGGTTTGCATGAGTAAAGTTCGGCTACCGTGTATAATACCTTTGGTTCCCAGCACCGAAGTTGCTGCACTTTCTCCGGTATCGACTCCAAGTCCGGCCGCTTCAACAGCAACAAGTCGGACATCGGTATTATCCAGATAATGAAAATATGCTCCTGCTGCGTTCGACCCACCACCTACACAAGCTATGATCATATCAGGGTTAGGGGATCCGATTTGTTCTTTTAATTGCCATTGCATCTCTTCACTGATCACCGATTGGAAGATCGCAACCATATCAGGATAAGGATGTGGTCCTACGACTGAACCAATAATATAATGCGTCTCTTCCGGATGATTAATCCAATCTCTGATGGCTTCGTTGGTTGCATCTTTTAAGGTTTTACTTCCGCTTTTTGCCGGGACTACTTTTGCACCGAGCATTCTCATCCTTGCGACATTGGGAGCCTGTCGCTTGATGTCGATCTCTCCCATATATACAATACATTCAATGCCCATAAGTGCACATACCGTAGCTGTTGCTACTCCATGTTGCCCGGCGCCTGTCTCAGCAATGATTCGCTTTTTACCAATACGTTGAGCCAGTAGGATTTGACCAATTGTATTATTGATTTTATGCGCTCCTGTATGATTTAGATCTTCGCGCTTTAAAAAGATATTGGTTTTGTATTGAGCAGAAAGTCGCTTTGCAAAATATAATGGCGAAGGTCTTCCTACATAATCTTTTAACAAACTTCTGAATTCCTTCTGAAAGCCTTCTTCGTTAATAATATCTAAATAATTATTGCGAAGGTACTCTACATTAGGATATAACATCTCCGGGATAAATGCTCCTCCGAATTCTCCGTAATATCCTTTGGTGTTAATTGCGTATGTCATTATAATTGAGTTATTGTTTTTAGT
>JAHDHW010000279.1 GCA_020631105.1 Saprospiraceae bacterium
AGGATCATGAGTCTATAATTATGTCAAAAGTGAATAGCCATCAAGAGTTGAGTGACCTCCAGTTTGTTTCGATGTTTACGGATCGGACCTTAGCTCCTGATTTGTTTACCCACGAGGCACATCTACGCTTAGCCTATTTACATATTAAAAAATATGGTTTACGTCAAGCGGAGGAAAAAGTCCAGCAACAGATATTCGATTTTGTTGATGCTCTGGGCGCAGCAGATAAATATCATACCACCCTTACCGTTGCAGCGGTCAAAACGGTAAATCATTTTATAGGGAAAGCGCCTGATGCTTCTTTCGAAGAACTTCTCAAGATTTACCCAAGGTTAAAAGACAACTTCAAAGCCTTAATCACTACACATTATAGTATCTCCATTTTTCAGAATGATATTGCTCGTAAAACTTTTATAGAACCAGACCTTCTACCCTATTCCTAAAACAAAAAATCCGAAGCAAGATCATCTCACTTCGGATTTTAGCGGCTATATTACAATTGTAATAAAGCAGTATTAATTTCGATCAATACAATTCAAATCTTCGAAAGCACCTTTTAAGCGCTCCGTAAAGCTTTGCTCTGCTACTCGTAACCATTTACGAGGATCATAGAATTTTTTGTTAGGTACATCATCGCCATCCGGATTACCGATTTGTCCCTGGAGGTATCCAAAATTCTTTTCACTGTATCCACGTACACCATCCCAGAATGCCCACTGTAGATCAGTATCAATATTCATTTTGATTGCACCATATTCGATCGCTTCGCGAATCTCCTCCCGAGAAGATCCAGAACCACCGTGGAATACAAAGTTGACTGGTGTATCGTCAGTAGTTTTGAATTTTTCTTTGATGTGGTCCTGAGAGTTCTTAAGGATGATCGGACGTAACTCAACATTACCAGGCTTATATACACCGTGTACATTACCGAATGCTGCAGCGACTGTAAAGCGATTGCTCGTCTTCATTAATGATTCATAAGCAAAAGCAACTTCATCAGGCTGTGTATAAAGGCGTGAGCTATCCACATCTGTATTGTCAACACCATCTTCTTCTCCACCAGTAACTCCAAGCTCAATCTCGATGGTCATCCCAATCTTATTCATTCGCTCGAAATATCGGCTGGAAATCTCAATATTCTCCTCAATCGGTTCTTCAGAGAGATCAAGCATGTGTGAGCTGTATAGAGGATAACCTCTTGACTCATAAAATTTTTCTCCTGCTTCGATTAATCCATCGATCCAAGGCAATAATTTCTTAGCACAGTGATCCGTGTGTAATACTACGGTAACACCATAAGCTTTCGCCATTGCGTGAACGTGCATCGCACCAGAGATTCCTCCAAGGATGGCAGCTTGTTGATTTTCGTTGGATAGTCCTTTTCCTGCGAAGAAAGAAGCACCACCATTAGAAAATTGAACAATTACTGGTGAGTTGACCTCACGAGCTGTTTCTAAAACCGCATTCACGGAGTTCGTTCCAACAACATTTACCGCTGGAATGGCGAAGTTATTCTCGTTAGCGTAATTAAAAAGTTCAGTTACTTCATCACCCCAAAGTACTCCGGGTCGAAATTTTGTTTTAACAGACATGCGTAATTCGTTTAGTGAAAGTTAAATGTATAAACGGCTAATCTGGCAAGGAAAGGAAAAAGCATTAAGCTTGATATTGCAAACTTAATGCTTTTATTAATTATATGATTTCTTTTTCCGTTAAATATCGTTCGGCGTCCAAGGCAGCCATACAACCGGTCCCGGCAGCAGTTACCGCTTGACGATAGACATTATCCTGTGCATCACCACTTGCGAAAACACCTTCGACGTTTGTTTTTGAGCTATCCGCCTTAGTAATGATATATCCAGTATCATCTAATGTCAACCATTCTTTGAAGATATCCGTATTCGGTTTATGACCTATCGCTACGAAGAAACCTTTAACCTCAATATTGGAAACTTCTCCTGTTTCCCGGTTTTTAACCCGGATAGCTTCTACTTCGTTCTCTCCGATTATATCTTCGGTAACGGTATTCCAGTGAATTTTTATGTTTTCAGTTTTGATCACCCGTTGTTGCATAATTTTAGAGGCACGCATTTCGTCCCGACGTACCAAAAGGTGTACTGTTGGGCAAAGCTTTGATAGATATAGTGCTTCTTCAGCAGCGGTATCACCACCGCCAACTACAGCTACATCCATCCCTCTGTAGAAGAATCCATCACAGACCGCACAAGCACTAACACCTCCTCCATTTCGGGCTAAACGCCCTTCATTCTCGAGGCCCAGCCATTTGGCAGAAGCGCCGGTTGCAATAACGATAGTATCAGAATGTATCTCATGTCCGGTTTCTGTCCATGCTTTATGAACAGGACCACTAAAATCAACTTTAGAGATCATTTCCATACGAATCTGAGTCCCAAAGCGCTCCGCTTGCTTACGGAAGTCTTCCATCATTTGAGGCCCCATGACGCCATCCGGGTATCCTGGATAGTTTTCTACATCTGTAGTGATCATGAGTTGTCCGCCCATTTCCGGGCCGGTGTATAATACAGGTTTCAGGCCAGCTCGTGAAGCATAAACCGCTGCAGTGTAACCCGCAGGACCTGAACCAATAATTAAGCAATGTATTTTTTCTGGAGAATCGGCCATTTCTTTTCCTAATTTAAAATTTGTGCAAAAATATAAATTTTGTCGAGGTTTTCCCCGTCTGCCAGGAGTATGTTTAAACTTTGTCCGGACTCAGCAAAGGATATCATTTAAACAACTGTTGGATTACTTTTTAAGAATAAGTGTTTTGGAATATTTTGGAGTGGATAGCGCTCTATTAAACAGCTAATTAACAGCTTTTGTTTCAACATATTTTTCTTTGGCACTTATCAAAATCGTGCGTATGGCCATTATTTTTTTATTATATTTGGTTTAATCACTATATGTAAGCATTTGTCTTTCGAGATTTTCGATACCTTTTGTAAATGGTGCCGTCCAAAGGAAAATCAAATAACCGATAGCGTTTATGGATACTTTACTAGACTTGATTAGCTCCTGGAGTCCTACTTTCTTTACCATTCTTATTTTTCTGGGTATATTTTACTTGGCGAAATTGCTTTTGGACCGACAGGCAAGAGGACAATCTGATGCCTCATTAATACGCTCTATTACCCTCTTTTTAATTGCTTTGATCGGGATAGTGGCCGTCATTATGGCCTTACCGATGAGTGATTCCTTACGCGGGCAAATATCCGGACTTATCGGGATAGTAGTTTCTGCAGTACTTGCGCTAAGCTCTGCAACCTTTATGGGGAATGCATTGGCAGGGATTATGATTCGAATGATTGGGAATTTCAAACCAGGCGATTTTATAGAAGTATCTGAGCAATTTGGCCGAGTATCAGAGCGCGGTCTCTTTCACACAGAAATCCAAACCCAAAACAGAGACCTGATTACTTTGCCGAATTTGTTTCTGGTAAGCAATCCCGTAAAAGTCACACGCTCTTCCGGTACTTTTCTCTGTGGCACGGTGTCACTGGGTTATGATGTCAATCGATCTAAAATTTCCGCAGCACTGAAAGAAGCTGCCTTAAAAGCAGGCTTGACGGATCCAATGGTACGAATTACAGAGTTGGGTGACTTTTCGGTAGTTTATAAAGTCTTTGGATTATTAAAAGATGTTAAGACTATCCTCAGTACAGAATCGAAACTAAATGCTATGATTCTTGATGAACTACATGGTGCGGATATCGAAATCGTTTCTCCAAACTTTATGAATCAACGCCAGGTGGGTGATGCCATATTCATCCCTAAAAAGGAACGTATTGTTACTCCTGTTGTGATAAAAGAAGCCGACTCTCCTGAAAGTATTATTTTTGATAAGGCTGAAGAAGCCGAATCCATTGAAAAAAGAAAGGAGCGGTTAGCTGACATCGATCAGAAAATAAAAGATCTTCAAACAGAACTTGCCGATGCTGAAGATAAAGCGACCGTTCAAGGTAAAATTGACCGATGGACGGAGATGAGGCAGAAACTACTGGATAAAATTGATTCTCAACTTAATGAGTTGGGGGATAAGTAATGTACTGAGATTTTGCCGGAATTTAAACCTAGAAGACTGGCCTTATGCTGCGATGAAAAGTTAGAAACTTTTCATTATCTGACTCTTCCCAGTTGCGCTTTGCTAAACTGGAAAGAATTCAAGAT
>JAHDHW010000072.1:0-14326 GCA_020631105.1 Saprospiraceae bacterium
ATGACTTATGACCCATGCCTGACTAAAAAAACCGAAGCTTTAGCTAAATTTGCGCACATGGAAAAAGTGAATATAAAAACAAGAGAAAAATCAGCTGCACTATTTGCGGAAGCAAAGCAATATTTCCCGGGGGGAGTAAACTCGCCAGTTCGAGCGTTTAAGTCCGTTTCAGGGCCACCTTTATTTATAAAAGAGGGAAAAGGATGTCGAATTACTGATGAGGATGATAATACCTACATAGATTTTTGTGGCTCCTGGGGACCATTGATTCTTGGGCATAATAATGATAAAATTCGGGAATTTGTAGTGGAGACGGTTAGTAAAGGAACCTCCTTTGGTACGCCAACTAAATTGGGAAATCAACTCGGCAAACTCATTCTGGACCATAATAAATACGTTGAAAAAATTCGATTTGTTAGTTCAGGAACAGAGGCTGTAATGTCCGCTATTCGTTTGGCTCGAGGAGTTACCGGCCGTAATAAAGTAATCAAGTTTGAAGGTTGTTATCACGGTCATGTCGACTCATTATTGGTAAAAGCAGGAAGCGGCTTAGCAACTTTTGGAGTAAGTACTTCAGCAGGTATTCCGGAATCCTTTGCAAAAGAAACTATTGTCTTGCCATTAAACGATCCGAAGTTGTTAAGCGAGACGATGGAGCAACACGGCGACGATATAGCAGCGATTATTATTGAGCCCATCCCGGCCAATAATGGTTTATTAATTCAGGATAAATCCTTTTTGGAGTGCCTGCGACTTAAATGCTACAAATATGGATCGATGCTCATCTTTGATGAAGTGATCAATGGATTTAGAGTGGGTTTTGAAGGAGCAGCGGCGCTCTACGATATTCAACCTGATATTATCACCTATGGAAAGATTATCGGAGGAGGAATGCCTGTAGGGGCTTATGGTGCCAGTGCAGCAATCATGAGTCATATCGCTCCCGAAGGACCGGTTTATCAGGCTGGTACGCTATCCGCAAACCCGGTTGCGATGGCAGCCGGCTATGCTGCTTTGAAGCAATTGCTTGAACCGGGTTTCTATGAGGCAATGGAACAAAAAACTAAACGTTTTATTCAAAGCATTTTAGATTATGCCTCTGAAAAGGGATATGAACTTTCCATTCCGCAAGTTGGTTCTATATTCTGGATTGCATTTACCAGTGAACGCATTATGAGTTCAGACCAAATCGCTCCGGAAAGCATGGAAAAATTCAAAATCTTGCACCATGAGCTATTACAGCGTGGAGTATATCTGGGGCCTTCTGGTTATGAAGTCGGTTTTGTATCCGCGGCTCATACAGATGAGGATCTGGAAATTGCGGCAAAATTAATTTGTGAGTCTTTAGATATAGCGATGCGCTAATAAAGATATCTGCGCAAAGGAGTTTGTTTTGCGTCGTATCAAAATCTTAATAATTTGAAAAGATTTCTTTCACTTAGGACCTTGTCTTTGATTGTGATCGCTTATATGCTGATTGCATTTACCTGGTGGTCCGTTCTTTTATATACTAAAAACAGAGATGCTTTTGTGGCCAAAGCAGAGTATATGAAGATTGTAATGATTGCAAAGGAACAGGTGAAAGATAATGTTGAATTCAATGAAACGGAGGCATATCAGGAGTTAGCAAAAAAGTACAAGCGGCAAGAATGGATGATCATGGGCGAGGCCCTTGTCTTTATTATAAGTTTGATTATCGGCGTATGGTTAATCAACAGAGGCTATAACAAGGAAATAGAGAGTGCAAATCAACAAAGAAATTTCTTACTTTCTATTACTCATGAACTGAAGTCTCCCCTATCTTCGATTAGATTAATACTCGAAACATTCCAAAAAAGAATGCTGCAACCTGCGCAAATTCAGCAACTCAGCAAAAGTGGTTTACAAGAGACGGACCGCTTAAATACATTGGTCAATGACCTCTTACTTGCCGCAAAGATCGAAACGACCTATCATCCTGCCAGCGAACCGATACCTCTGACGGATACTTTGCATGATCTGATTGCACGACTTCGAATTAAATTTCCTGAAGCTGAATTCACGGTTCACTGTGACCCCCAAGATATATTCATCCAGGGTGACCGCCTCGGAATTACCTCTACTTTGATTAACTTACTGGAGAACGCCGTTAAGTATTCTCCGAAACCTGCTAAAATTAGTGCCAGCATTAAAATTGTTCAGGATAACACGGTTATTGAGATCGCAGATCAGGGCTTGGGGATACCTGATTCTGAAAAGAAAAAGGTCTTTGACAAGTTTTATCGGGTAGGATCAGAAGATACTCGCCAAACAAAAGGGACTGGTCTTGGTTTATTTATAGTAAAAGAGATTGTGAAGGCTCACCAAGGAAGCATTATGATAATGGATAACAAGCCAAAGGGGTCAAAATTCAAAATTGTACTACCGGAGAGTAGTCGTTTTGAAGAAGAGTTGATGGAGATTTGAGATTCAGCTCAATTGCTCTTGGATTAAGCTATAACTTCATTTCGGGAATAAGATTTAGTAAAATAATTAGTCAGCATGCGTATACTATTAGTTGAAGACGAAGAAAACATTCGGGACGTTGTCAAATTGAATCTCGAATTAGAAGGATACGAAGTCGTTCCAACGGATAATGGCCGTCAGGCCATCAAATTCTTTCATGAACAGCACTTTGATCTATTGATTTTGGACGTGATGCTCCCTGAAATTGATGGTTTTCAGATATGCGAACAGGTCCGCTTAACTAATCTCGATGTACCTATTATCTTCTTAACTGCAAAAGATACTGCTCCTGACCGAATCACGGGCCTTAAGAAAGGTGCAGATGATTATCTAACAAAACCTTTTAATCTCGAAGAATTATTACTCAGAGTAGGTAATCTTATTAAGCGAAGTGTCAAATCTCCGGAAAACACTCCGGAAATCTATAATTTCGGGAATAACCAAATCAACTTCAAAACTTACGAAGCCAGAGGCAGCCAGGGTGATTTTAATCTCACAAAAAAAGAGGCGATGTTACTTAAACTGTTGGTTGACCGTAAAAATGAAGTGGTTTCCCGTCAACAAATCCTACAATCGGTATGGGGATATGATGTTTACCCATCCACCCGAACTATCGATAATTTCATTCTGTCCTTTCGAAAATACTTCGAAGAAGATCCTCGAAATCCTGAATTTTTCCACTCTGTCCGGGGAATTGGCTACAAGTTTATAGAATCATAAGTTGATAAAATAGAAAAAGCGCCAGCTCAGGGAGACAAGATGGCGCTTTTAATAATTGGTAATTTAGGGTTACACTTTAGGTGCAAACTTCTTTGTAAGTTGGTTTCTTAGAGAAAAGTAAGAGGATGTCAACCTAATATTTGAGAGGTAAAGGACTAAAACGAACGGAAAGTTCAAATTTTATTCTTTTTGGTCAAGCATCCTCTTGTGTTGGCTATTGGGGTTCATGATTTACCTGTCATTGAGGCATTTGGGATAGGTTGAAAAAGGCTTAATTAAAACAACACAATCCCTAGTCAAATATACATTGTTATGTACCTAACAGCTTAGACACATGTTCCAATCTCTTGCACTATTGTTCCATCCAAACGCAACAATTTGAAAATCAGCCACTTAAAAAAAACGCCGCAAAGATAAATAATGTAAATTAGGACATATGTTTCATCCTATATTCAGAGGGACTACAGTCATAGAATTTGCTAAAGATCCGTGTGAAGTAGCTTGGATCATTAAAGCCCGTCGCGTAAGCGACTTCAGAGATGGATTGATCGGAGGATAATAATAATTCCTGGGCTTTATCCAGTCGGATAGAGTTAATGAAATTCGAAGCAGAATGCCCTGTAATAGCCGTAAGTTTCCGGTGCAATTGTGTCCGGCTCATTCCCATTGCTTTACAAAAGGTTGGAATATCAAAGCCCGGGTCAAGTAAATATTCCTCTACTGTAGATTTTGCCTTGGCAATAAATCGCTGCTCCGTTTGAATAACAGGATCTAAAATTATTTCCTCAGGCGGATTATCCGCTACTCTTCCTCCGTAATATGCCTGTAAAATTTTTCTGGATCGCAGTAAATTATTTACCCTGATAATAAGTTCTTTTTCATGGAATGGTTTTGCTAGATAATCATCCGCTCCATGTTCGAGTCCTTGAAGTCTTGCCTCCAATTCAGATTTCGCTGTAAGCAAAACCACTGGAATATGACTGGTACGCTCATCATTTTTGAGGTCGATACAGAGTTCAAAACCATCTTTATGAGGCATCATTACATCACTAATTACCAAATCCGGTATTGTATCCAATGCTTTAGTTAGTCCGATTTCTCCATCCTCGGCTACAATCGTTTGGAAGTCTTTTTCCAGGCATTTGCTAATAAAGCGAGCAACATCGAAATGGTCCTCCACTATCAAAACAAGAGGGCGGTCATCATCGGATTCATTTAATATACCAGGAGTACTATCCGAATGTACCTTCGCTTTAGACAACTCCTGCTCTACTCCAGCAAGAACCGTATCTTGTCCTGCAAGTTGCTCTTCTTTAAGCATATTAAGATCTGCCTTCTTCAATTCCCTAGTGAGTGGAAAGCTAATCTTAAATATCGCTCCACCTTCTTTTTGATTGGCTACATCTATTTTGCCATTGAGCAATTCCATTATTTCTTTTGTAAAGGCCAGTCCGATTCCTACTCCCATGGCATTATCGGCTTTAGAAGTGTGGAACCGTTCAAAGATTGCTTCTAATTTATCTTCCTGAATACCTTTTCCACTATCGCTAACTTGTAAGATCCAGCTTGACTCCTCTTCAATTAGACTAACTGATATTTTGCCATTTTCCGGAGTAAACTTAATAGCATTCGAAAGCAAATTAGTTAGAACATGAGTAACTAGTTGTCGTTCTAAATCAATATATGGGTCGTTAAAATCGGATTGAAAATCCAAGCTTAGTTGCTTGGACTCCAGCAATGGCCGAAAAGAGTGTAATAAACTTTGGACATGGGTCTGAATATTTCCAAAAATGAAGTTGGTGTCCAACTTGCCTGCTTCTAATTTACTAAGATCCAGGATCCTGTTGATGAGGTACAAAAGCCGTTGACTATTATTTTCTGCAATCTTAAGGTCTTCAAGAATCGCCGAACGACTATCGGAAGGTAATTGATCAATTGCCCGATTTAATGGGCCGGAGATTAGTGTCAATGGTGTTCGGAATTCATGAGAAATATTCGCATAAAACCGAGACTTAAATTCATCAAGCTCTTTAAGTCGTTGCGCTTCTTTCATTTCCATTTTTCGATGGAGGTACATTCGGTAGATAGCAGCAATTAGTAGACTCAGTCCCAAGGCATAAAAGAAAAAGGCAGCTTTGGTTTTGTAGAAATATTCTTCAACGCGAATATTCAATTGCTGTACATTGGTCCCCCATTGTCCGCCAGGAGTTTTTGCTTCAATTGTTAAGGCATATTTCCCCGCAGGCAAATCATGATATCGGATATTATTAACATTACCCAAGTCGATCCAATTCCCTTCATTTCCTATGGGTTGATAACGATACTGTATTTTTTCCGGATGACGATAATCCGGCAGAAAAAAGTCAATTTGAAAATAGGAATCGTGGGGACTTATGATGATTTTCTCCTCATTATGCAATTGCTCAACATCAATAATCAGGATTTCTTCAGAGGCGTTAAAGCGGGTTAACTTAGCAAGACAAAGATTAAGTTTTGGGGCGGATTGACTATTTAACAACTGGTCGGGGTTGATTAGGTTTACTCCGTTCATCCCTCCAAAGTATAGTTGTCCATCCTGTCCCTTTAAAAAAGAAAATCGATTAAATTCATTAAATGTCAGGCCATCATCGACGTAAAAATTCCTAAAGCTACCATCACTATAATCATAATAAGAAATACCATCATAAGTACTGATCCAATAAGCTCCTTTTCCATCCGGAACAATCCCACTTAGATAATCATTGGACAATCCATCCTTTGTACCAATGACCTTAACCGCTTCAGTCACAGGATTAAAAACATTTAAGCCCCCACCTTCTGTCCCCAGCATTAATGTCCCGTCAACATTTTCAACTATACAGATGATATTATTATTGGAAAAAGGTACGGAGCGACTATCATAAAATCTATAGTTTTTTCGATCAGCAGATATTTTATACAGGCCATGCTTAGTCCCTATCCAGATAGCTTTATCCTTACTTTCAAAAATATATCGGGCTTCAGTATTGCGAAAGGGATTTGCCTTACCCTTATCCAGAAAAAGGCTAAAGGTTTTGTTCTTTTTATCATAAGTATATACTTCGCCAGGAGCTGTCGACTTACCACAGCCAAGCCAGATCGTTCCATCACTTGCTAAGCCCAGAGACTGAATAAAATTAGGACTTGAGACCTGACTAAAAGTTTTGGACTGTAAATCATAACGCACCAAAAAATAGTTTTCTCCTTCATCTCTTCGACTCCCCCAGAGGCAGTTTTCTTCAGCATCATAAAGCAAGCTAAAGCTATTGCGTATAAATTCTTTTTTGCCATTAATCACAAAAGGAATAATCTCTAATGCACCAGTCTCCGGATTAAGACAATACCATTCATCTTGTTCTCTGGCAATGTAGATATTCCCACTTTTAGCTTCTGCAATACCTCTAATGCTCCAACCCCACTCTCCTTCCTCCAATTCTTGATTCAGGTAGTTTTTAATTCCGGCGTTTCGGAAGCCTAGCTTTTTCAAGCCGATAAATGAGCCGACGAATATTAATCGGGAAAAATCCCTGGCATAAATTTGATTGATCTTATCGTATTCTTTTAACAAGCTAGAATAATCAGTAACCTTGTCATACTCGTCAATATGATAAAGCGCATCCATTTTCCAAATCCTGCCCGATACGCCAACTATAAGGTTGCCGATAAAATCTTCCCAGATTTGATAATAAGGCAGCTCTGCCGGTAAGTCAGAAAATAAAGCAAAAGACTGACGCTCGGGTAAATACCGAAACATCCCGGATTGCTCATAAGGAGCATACCAAATATGCCCTCTGGAATCTTCATAAAGAATAGATTTATGCACTGATCCTAAACGTGGCGCTGATCCACTTTGATCTTTACTAATTCGGAACTGCTCTAATAATTTACCTTCTTTTGAAAAATGGAACAACTGACCGGATTTGCTACTCATCCAAAAGCTCCCATCTTTAGTACTGATTAACTGGTCTACATCTGCACCTTCAATATTAAGCTCGAGTTCCAAAAAAGTTTTGAACTTAAAATCATTTTGGAGTTTATAGATTTGAAAACTGGTCGATTCTTTGGTTAGACTGTATAAGTCACCTTTCTTATCAACAAACTTTGTCAGTATTGGATGCTTAATAGCCCCTTCGTTCCCCAGGTCAATTTTTCTGGCAGTACTTGCACCTCGCTGAATAAAATCTACGTATTCTTCATTTCCTTCATAAAAAATGAGGATATCTTCATTATTTCTCAGGTGTATGGAATGCACCCCAACACTATTGATTCGGTGAGTACTGCCTTGTTGATTATTATATTTTTGAAAAGAGACACCATCGTATCGCGTTAAATCTAGCGAAGAAGCATACCAGATATAACCAAGGCTATCCTGTAAGATATCAACTACCGGGCGTTTTGAGATGCTTTCCTTTTGAGTGATTAGATTCTGAATAAGTGAATCACTGGTGTTGGCCATAGTAATTGGCCCGCTCAGTAGAAATACTGATACAATGAAAGTGGTTAATCGGAGTATCTTAAAGTTTTTTCTAACCATATATAATTGGCTACAAACGTTCTCCCCTCAAAGCTTTACTGACTTAAATAAATTGTGATTAGCTACCTGGATTGCATTTCTTGGATGGCCAAGTTACATTGTAATTAACTTCGAGGATTGATAGCTTTAGAATTAGAAAGGCTTAATATAAGCTTTTGTAGACTGATTAAAAAATGAACCTTATCTGTTATTTATAACAAATAAACCTAGTAATACATTTACGTGCTTAGCCATCTTTATTCCTCCAGTTTGATGAGCTTAAAGGTTGATCTGGCATTTATGGTCTGAACGGTCAGGAAGTATATCCCTGGCAGCAATTCACTTGTATTTAGCTCGAACCCTTGCTGCGTTCGATTGCTTAACAGCGGTAGCTGTGTTCCGGTCAGCGAATGTAAGATCAGCGAATAATTATTATCCTCGGGTAAATCAACCCATACTTTATTGTTTACCGGATTGGGATAAATGGAAACCTGTTGCGTTTCATCTATATTATCAAGAGCCGTAAAGTCCAAAAATATCGGTTCCGATACAGACTTACCACAAAAAGTAGCCGTCGCAATCAAGGTAACATTATAATTCCCCGGAGCTGCGTAAGTATGAACCGGATTTTCTTCGAAAGAAAAAGGTGAGTTATCTCCAAAATCCCACTGATAGTTATTCGCATTGCTTGATTCATTGATAAAACTGATCGTGTTATCATCAATCGTATAAGTAAACATTGCGTCCACCTCCGGAGTAACGACCACCTGTGCTGGATTATACAAAACGAATGTATCCGATGATGTCGTCAATTCCAGTTTTACGCCGTAGGTTCCGGGAATATTATACTGCACCTCAGGATTAGGCAAATTAGTTGTCTCTGGAATTCCCCCCTCAAAGGTCCACTCCAGGCCTGAGTATGTACCGGTGGACAGATTGCTAAACTGTATGGTGTGCGGTACGCAACCATTCCCGTCATCGAATGAATATTCAACGTTAACTGTATTTTGGACAAATTCAGGTACCATAATAACTTGGGTAATCGTATCTGAAGTGCAGGCACTCTGGACAATCAGGGTAACGGAATAGGAACCTTCTGCCGGGAAGGTAAAGCTGGGATTATCATCAATACTCATTCCGAGACCATCGAAATCCCATTCAGAGGTTTCATAATTTGAGGAACTATTTGAGAAACTTACCATTCCATTCGTCCCCAGGGAAAAAGTAAAATCCGCATTTATAGCTGGGCTATCATTACATGCCTCAAACCCAGGTACTTGTCCAAAGTAGATTACATAACCAATTAAGCCATCGGTTGCCTCATTTGTACCATCAGAACAACTGCTCGAATTCATGGATACTCCGGCTGCGCCTCCTTCAACATTAAAGTTGAAATCAGAGGTCTCCGGTAGGTTAGTAATTAATAAACCGCCGCCACCGCCGCCGCCAGGTCCATGGCATCGCTCCGCATTAGAATTATCGATACTACCACCATCTCCACCAATGCATTCAACATTTATTGGTGTCAGTAAAACCTTCGTATCAACCCGAACCATTCCTCCTGCTCCGCCACCACCTGCTCCGTCACCTCCTCCCAAAGGGACCGTAGCACCATTTGCACGAATAGCTCCTCCCTGGCTTGCAATAGTATCCGCTATAATGAGGGCAATCCCACCGCCATTTGCGCCTCCTGTGGCATTGTCATTATTCCCGTGTCCTGCACCGCCGCCGCCGCCTAAATATAGCGTATTGAAATCTGTTGGATTTATGATTCCACCAATTCCCGGCACAGTGCCATCACAACCAAAAAGACTGGGTTCATAGTTTTGTCCGCCATCGCCTCCTTTTCCGGCATTCGCACCACCGCCGCCGCCAGCATTATGATCATTGCCGCCTCCACCACCATTGGCTTGCGGGCCTCGGCCATGTTCTTTCCCGCTAATAACCTTTGCTAATCCTTCCCCTTTGGCTGCTCCCCTCCAATTATTCTCTGGGTAGTAATAATCATCTTGCACAAGTACGAAACTGCAATCATTATTATTATTTATCTCAGGAGTAGCGCCTCTGAATCCAATTCCACTAACATCTATATCTGCAGATAAAGTAAGCATCCCCTGGACTTCAAATACCAATACACCTCCGATACTACCATTCCAGGGTAAAGCACTTAGTGTTTCGGTGACTTCTACATCATCGTAGACGGGTACCCGGATCAATTGCACAGATCCATTTTCAAAGTCAAAGGTTCCTTCCGGGTAAGTATCATTACATTTAAGCGTAATTATATTAGGAGCAGATAAAGATTCAATTTCGTCAAAAACATAAGTTCCGGCAGCATTTATGCTTTCGATTACACCAAAATCCGACGTATTTGACTCATTGATCACAACTCCCTGCATTTGTATCAACATTACCCTGTCTCCAGCCTCAAAATCATTTGAATCTTCCACGGTCAATTGATGAGCGCAACCCGAAGTCTCCTCAGCAAAAATTTTAGTGTAGGCGTTTATAATTCCTCCAATACTAGCTTGAGCAGAGGCAATCATGTTGAATACAAGTAAAAAGCTAAGGGTCAACGCAATACGCATAGGTAAAATCGGTTAAAATCAAAAAATAGACTGGATTTGTACGGATATGAGTATTCTGGAAGTGTGCATCAAAAATAGTAAATTTATCGAGATAAATTAGAAAAAATAGTTTACCTTTGCGTCCGCGTTAAAAGCCTGTCGTCCACTTGTGGATTAAATGGGCATGGTTGAACCAAGTAAACTTTAACAAAATGTCAGTAAAAATCAGACTTCAAAGAAGAGGTCGACGTAAAAAACCCTTCTATCACATCGTGATAGCTGATGCCAGAGCACCTCGCGATGGTAAATTCATTGAAAAGATCGGAACTTATAATCCGATGACTTCTCCAGCAACAATTGATTTGGACCGAGATCGTGCATACGATTGGTTATTGAAAGGTGCACAACCTACCGATACTGCACGTGCAATTCTTCGATTCAAAGGAGTACTTTATCGTAAGCACTTAATGCGTGGTGTCAATAAAGGCGCTATGTCTCAGGAGCAAGCAGATAAACTCTACGAAGAGTGGATTGCGGCTAAGGAAGCTAAAATTGACGCTCGTCGTCAGAAAGTTGCGGAAGAAAAAGCAGATTGGCTTAAAATGGTGTCGGGTACACCTAAGAAAGTTGCTAGTCCACTGGCTGGTCCAGATGATGAGCACAAGCCTGCTGAAGATGACAACAAATCATTCGCTGATTCTGTAGAGCAAACTACTGTTGAATCAGTAGCTGCCGGAGCTGCTCCTGAAGCAGTAGAAGAGGCACCTGCTGAAGAGCCTGTAGTGGAAGAAGCTCCTGCTGAGGAGCCTGTTGCTGAAGCACCAGCGGTTGAGGAAGCTCCTGCTGAAGCTGACGATCTTCGCAAAATTGAAGGTATCGGACCAAAGATTGCTGAATTATTAGGCAATAACGGTATCAGTACTTTTGCTGCACTTGCTGCCGCTACTCCTGAAAGCGTAAAAGAAATTCTTACTAACGCTGAAGGTAATTTTGCTACTCATGATCCTACAACCTGGCCTGAGCAAGCTAAAATGGCTGCTGCTGGCGATTGGGATGCATTGAAAAAATGGCAAGATGAGCTTGATGGCGGTAAAGTAGTTGCTGAAGCTGCTAAAGAGGAAGAAGAATAGTCGCAATTAAGAATAAGCTATTATAATTAAAAAGCCTGTCGGTCGATTTTCGATTTGACAGGCTTTTTCATTTTAGTGAATCCTTTATTTTTTTGTAATTTACGCCAGTAATTCAAAAAAATAAAATGTGACTATTGCTGAATTCATTACGTCAGATAAGTGAGCACTTTATTTTTGAAAGTAATCAATTAATTTATTCATTTTAATCAATAACCAATGAGCCTAGAAACTATTGTTGCGAAAATTACAGAGCAGGCAGCTAATATCTCCCCTATCGGGTCAAAAGTAAAATTCGAATTAGACGATAATGTACTTCTTGTAGATGGTACAGGTGACGCAAATACCATATCAACTGAAGATGGTGAAGCAGATTGCGTAATCTCTACATCTATGGATACTTTTATGAAGCTAAAAAATGGTGATATCAATCCAATGATGGCCGTTATGACCGGAAAAGTAAAAATCAAAGGTGATATGTCTATTGCGATGAAATTACAATCGCTATTAAGCTAATATTAGTTCCCTAAATACCGAAGTACTACATCCGTATGTGCTTCGGTATTTTTTATTCTACACGCCCTAAATTTGAGGTTTTGTCACTACGGCTCATCCATTCTTAATCTCATTATCATTTCTATTCCCTTATTATTCGCCAGAGAATAACTAACTTTAGTAAAAATCAAATAAAACTATGGTACGTTTATTATTCGCAGGTCTTTGCATGCTCTTATCCATGGGAGCATCTGCTCAGCTTACCGTCGCAAAAGTATATTCTGATAATGCTGTTTTACAGCGCAATGCATTGGTCCCTATCTGGGGCACGGCCTCGCCGGGTGGTCAGATCAATATTTCCATACAAAGTAAGGCTGCATCCGCCGCCTTAAAAACTATTGCTGATGAAAATGGCAAATGGAGGGTCGTCCTGCCAAACCTCAAAGAAGGTGGACCTTACAAAATAGAGGTAGCCGAAGGCAGACAAACCAAAACATTTGAAAATGTAATGATCGGCGATGTATGGCTTTGCTCAGGGCAATCGAATATGGAATGGCCGGTTTCTGCCTCCAATAATGCGAAGGCCGAAATTGCAAGTGCGGATGATAAAATGATCCGCCATTTCAAAGTTCCACTGACCTGGAACCTCTTACCACAGGACACCCTCGTCGGTGGCCAATGGGAAAGCACAAGCCCCGAAACAGTTGGAGACTTTAGTGCAGTAGGCTACTACTTCGCTAAAAATCTCCGGGAACATCATGATATACCTATCGGTTTATTGAACTCCAGTTGGGGTGGTAGCAGGATTGAACCCTGGATGCGTGCTGAAGTTCTTGGCTATGAAAGCCCTCAGCAAAGTGCAGATTCCATTCAGCGATTCATGACAGAAAGAGAAGGTAAAATCAGACAGGTCATTGAAGCATACCTCGGAGAAAATCTTCCAAGTGAAGACCGGGGAATGAAAAATGGTAAAGCCTTTTGGGCCTCCCCGGATTATAATCATCAGGGATGGAAAACACTCAAGGTCCCCGGAGCCTGGGAAGATCAGGGTTTCAAAGAATTAGATGGAGTGGTTTGGTTTCGAAAAGAAATTTACCTGACCAGTGGAGATCTAAAATCAGATTTGTCCTTATACTTAGGAAGCATTGATGATGGTGATGTTACGTACTGGAACGGAACGGTAGTCGGAGAGACCTATCAGTATAATGCGATGCGATCCTATACCGTGCCTCAAAAAGTCCTCAAAGAAGGCATTAATGTATTGGCCGTTCAGATTACTGATGATGGCTGGGCCGGAGGATTTACAGCGGATTGTGATCAGATTTTTTATAAATCATCAAAAAATAAAAAGTCGCTTTGTGGCGAATGGCATGCAAAAGTCGGTAAAGTCAATTTATCCAGAACAATGCAGCCTAATCAGGTAGAGACCATCCTTTATAATCAGATGATTCATCCAATCATTGATTTCCCTATCAAAGGTGTAATCTGGTATCAGGGAGAATCCAACGCATCGGTAGAAGGTGCAAAAGATTATCAAACGGAATTTCCTACTATGATTAAAGACTGGCGAAAAATATGGGGTGTTGGCCCATTTCCATTTCTTTGGGTTCAATTGGCCAATTGGCAGGCAGTGGAAGAGCAACCAACGGATACTGGTTGGGCTCGTCTAAGAGAAGCACAAACAATGACCCTGCAAACGCCTAATACTGCACAAGCTGTAATCATTGACATTGGGGAAACGGATGACATTCATCCTCGTAATAAACAAGACGTTGGTTATCGCCTTTCACTAGGCGCACGAAAACTGGCTTATGAAGAATCTTTAGTTTATGCAGGCCCACAGTACAAATCTATGTCAGTCGAAGGCAACAAAATCAGATTAGAATTTGAGTTGCAAGGGAGTCAGCTAGAAGCAAAAGAAACGGAACTACAGGAATTTGCAATTGCGGGTGCAGACAAAAAATTCTATTGGGCAAAAGCTAAGATCGACGGCAACTCCATTGTTGTCTGGAGTGATGAGGTACCTAATCCAGTGGCGGTCCGCTACGCCTGGGCTAATAATCCAATCAAAGCAAACTTATATAATACAGAAGGTTTACCGGCTTCGCCGTTTAGGACAGATGATTGGTAATCTTTTGGAAAAAGAAAAGGGCTTTCGGATAAAACCGGAAGCCCTTCTTTTTTAGGGGAAATGAAATTATAGTTTATTCGTTGGCAAGTAGTCCCTGAAACTTAACAGAAAGCCCCAGAACCGCATTATTCATGCCTGTGATGACCTCATTCAAAACTAAATTCTCCTCCCCTTCAATGCTGTTGAAAGATTTTGCAAAAGTAATCTCAGGACTTACGCTGAATCGCTCAAAATCCTTGCGCCCTCCGATTCCGATACGACCGGACCAGAA
>JAHDHW010000072.1:14426-17574 GCA_020631105.1 Saprospiraceae bacterium
GTAATTTTTTGCGCCGATAGGCTGACGCATAAAAAGAGCATTAAACTGCTCAGGAAGATAGTTTTCATAACTTTATAATTTCTGATACAAACGGCAAAAAAGTGTTTAATTATTTCTCTTAAGATTTTCTTAACATTTGATCAATCCAAGTATAAGAAGAGGGCTTCCGGAATTAACCGAAAGCCCTCGAGTATTTTCTCAATCTGTCAGAAGATTGAGTCTTTAAGTCATTTTACTTACTTTTCATTAAGGCTCATTTTGATTTTCTTCTCTAGATCCGTAACGGTATCCTTAAAGATCATATCCGTATCTAAAAGGTCTTGTACCGCTTTGCAAGAATAAATTACGGTACTGTGATCACGGCCTCCAAAATTCTCTCCAATCGACTTGAGCGATTTATTGGTAAGGTTCTTTGCAAGATACATTGACAATTGTCTCGCAATTACGATAGAACGCTTACGGGTTTGTCCTTTAAGCTTATCCACTGGTACATTGAAATGTTCTGCAACCAATTTTTGGATAAACTCAACGGTAATTTCTTTTGACATCTGGCTAACGAAGTTTTTAATTACTTCTTTGGCCAAGTCGATATCGATCTCTCTACGGTTAAGCATTGATTGTGCAACCAATGAGATCAAAACGCCTTCTAACTCTCTGATATTATTCTTGATGTTATAGCAGATAAACTCTGTAACATCATAAGGAATATCCAATCCTTCGCGAATCATTTTAGACTCTAGGATTGCCATCCGGGTCTCTAACTCTGGTGTACTTAGATCTGCCGAAAGTCCCCATTTAAAACGAGAAATCAATCGTTCTTCCATTCCGTCCAAATCCTTTGGAGGGCGATCTGAAGTAAGGATGATTTGTTTTCCGTTTTGGTGAAGCTGATTAAAGATGTGGAAGAAAATTTCCTGGGTTTTTACTTTATTCGCTAAAAACTGAATATCATCAACGATCAATACATCTACCAGTTGATAAAAATTTACAAAATCATTTACCGCATTATTCTTGATCGACTCAATGATTTGATTCGTAAATTTCTCAGAAGATACATAGAGTACCGTTTTGTTTGTACCATTTGTGATCACCTCATTTCCAATGGCCTGAGCCAGGTGCGTCTTCCCAAGTCCTACATCTCCGAAGATGACAAGCGGATTAAAGGCTGTACCACCTGGATTCTTTGCAACAGCGTGTCCCGCTGATCGTGCTAGACGATTACAATCTCCTTCTATAAAATTATCAAAAGTATAACTAGGGTTTAGTTGTGGATCAATCTTTAATTTTTTGATCCCAGGGATCACGAAAGGATTCTTTATATGTTCGGTATCGATTCCACCAGGTAATCCAACCTCTTTGACAGGTTTCCCGGTAGTGGACGAAGATACAGCAGCTCTTGTACTAGGAATACTTGCAGCTGCAGCGCCATTGCGGTTAGAAACCATAAGTATTTGATATTCCAAGCGGCCCTTGTCGCCAAGTTCTTGACGTATCGTCTTCTTTAATAGTGACACGTAATGCTCTTCTAACCACTCGTAGAAGAACTTATTGGGTACTTGAATAGTCAACGCATTATTGTCGAGTCCTACTGGCTTGATAGGTTCAAACCAAGTTTTAAAGCTCTGCGTATTTACGTTACGACGAATCGTACGCAGACAATTATCCCACACGGTGTTGTAAGATTTGATCATTCTCCAGATTCAATTAAAAGTCTGAGATTAAATAAATTATCCCGAAAAAAGTGTGTAGAACTCTAAAGTATCAGTTAGAAAGTGAGGTTCCGAAAACGGACTCTTTTTCATCCTTGAAAGAGGACGTACCATCTCAACTAATTATGGGTTGTCTTCGATCTCAGGGGACTACAAATGTCAGAAAAATTATTCAATTTCTAAAATCAAATTTTAATCTTTTCTCCGGATTTATGCGAGCGAATATTTGCTATTTGATTTTATCAATTTTTCACGAACAATACACAAAATAGGGATGCCACTGAAAATCAGTTCTTTAGGCCTCTCATAACAAAATATATCCTCATTCAAACCCAATCATATTATACAAAAATCAATATTTTCAAAAGTTAATCGTTTAGAATATTTTTTTATAAAATATATGATTGTATTTTTTACAATTCACAATTTAATATTTTTACAGATGTGTAATCCATTGATAGTCTGACAATATGTTCAATATTAGGATTTCATCCCCGTTTTTACACTTTTCATCAATTCTGCTTAAATTTCAGTAAAGTGTTATCACAAGTAATGCATTTTCCTTTGCGGGAACGCTCAAAAATGATGTCCAAACGACCTAACATTATTCCGCCCCAACCTGCCTGATTTATCCAAACCGGATCACCATCAAGGTTAGCCACAATATGCGGTTCATCCAGAAATGTATGGGTATGTCCTCCAAGAATAATATCTATGTTTTTGCTGTTTTCAGCAAGTACAACATCAGATACTTTTTGATTTCGGTATTGATAGCCGAGGTGCGAAAGGCAGATGACTAAATCACATCTTTCCTCTTTTTTAAGAAGTGCAGCATATTCGTTGGCTTTCGCAATAGGGTCAAGGTATTGGGTATCCTTGTAAAGGCGCTTTGGGACTAATCCCTCTAGCGCAATACCAACGCCGAGAATACCAATTTTGATATCTCCTTTTTGCTTTGTTATAAAAGGTTTAACACTTCCGTTCATAATAGTATCCGAAAAATCATAATTCGAACATATCAGAGGAAAATTCGCATGTGGCAATTGTTTGTGCAGACCATCAATCCCTCCGTCAAAGTCATGATTTCCAATAGTCGCAGCATCATACTGCATTTGTGACATCAATTTGAACTCTAATTCTCCTCCGTAGAAATTAAAATAAGGTGTCCCCTGAAACATGTCACCACAATCAAGCAAAAGAACGTGTTCCTCTTTTGCTCGAATTGAATTGATCAATTCTGCTCGCTTTACAGCTCCTCCCATCCCCTGATACTTGCCTCCATCCATCGGGAATGGTTCGATTCTACTGTGCACATCATTGGTATGCAATAGGCTTATCTTAGTAAGGTCAGGGCCAGCCAAGGCTTGGAATGGGAATCCTGCTCCCGCTAGTATTAAGCCTGATTTTGATACCTGCTTGATAAATTTTCTTCTACGCAT
>JAHDHW010000072.1:17674-19558 GCA_020631105.1 Saprospiraceae bacterium
CCATCAATGACCATATTAACCTCTTTACTAACGGGCCAGCCCCCTCTGGAAGCAATATGATCCAAGAGACGTTGAACGGTTGTTCCTTTGAGTTCAAGAATGGCAATTCTGTTTTCAAAAGGCATGAGTTCATAGATCTTACCCCGGGTGACAGGACCTCGCCGCAGTTCCGGAATTCGAATCCCGCCGTAGTTCAGCGAAGTAAAATCAATATCCAAGCCTGAATAAACCTGCGCTTTAGCCTGAACCGCATCTGCCATCCAATTGCCAAGGGTACCTTGTGGTGCGGCTTTTTTTAAAGTAATGGCAGCATTAGCAATCACGTCGTTCATCTCCAGATCAAGCTTTGCTTTGTAAGGAGCTATTAAGTGTATGATAGAAGAATCCTGTATACTGGCATCTTCCTTATTAATCCGGTAGCTCGAATCAGAGACCTGAGCTAATTGCTGAGTATTTTTACAAGCATAAAATGAAAGGAAAACGAAAAGAAGAATTACATTTTTCATGCTCCCAAGATAGGAAGAAGCGGGAACTGGAGATAAGAATTAATCTTATAAATTGGTTAAATCTACGATTGAGCAGAAAAACACATAACCATATAAAAAACTACTTATATGGTTATGTGTTGAAGCTGGGTAAGATTACATTAATAATCCTGCTTCTTTTTTGATCGCGAATAATGCCTTATCAGTAGAGATGATTTCTCTTGATTCCAGGTATTTAAACATGGCACCAGCATATTCTTTAGCATTTCCTTCTGGCTCAACGGAACTGTAGACCATATTTATGATATTCAAAGCATCATCCCTGGCAATTTTAAGGATTTGCCAAAGCTGGTCAGAGACATACACCTGCTGTGTGATGTTATGCTCAAATTCTTTTTGAATAGCAATCATCATCGCTAATCGAAGCCCTGAGGCGGTCATTTCTTCCGTCCTAAGACGTAATACCAGATTTGGAATACTTATGCGCTCACAAAACAGAGAAAGTCTTTCGTAAGCCTGAAGTCGTAATGGAATAGTCGTATTATTCTGATTTTGCTTGAAATCGAGCATTTTAGTTTTATACTCTGATTCCAGATATTGTTTCAGAAGGGTTTGAATCGTAAAAAAGATGACCAAAGCTGGTACCGTTATTTTTACAATTTCTAAGATGGTTTCTAACCAAACTGGCATAATCGTTTAATTTTTGTGCGAAAATAGTACTTACATCGATATTTCGAGCCCTCAAAGTAGGAAATTCAGTCATACCCTGCTCAAAACATCTATATTTATTTCAATACGTTTCTTTAGTAAGTATAACGGGAAAAGGACAAAATGGCTACAACATTGAGCGAAAATCTTTGTTTTATTATTAAACAAGTACGTAGCACTTTCCCGAGAAGCGATTTTTACGTATTTTTACGACATAAAATTATTGTACAACATGAATATGATAAAAGATAAAGCAGTTGCGACTCCAATTACCTTGACTGAAGGTGCGGTTACGCAACTTAAACGTATAATGACAGAGCAGAATATTCCGGCTGATCATGGCCTACGTATTGGGGTGAAAGGTGGTGGTTGTTCTGGTTTTTCCTACATCCTTGGATTTGATGTGCAAAAAGAGAAAGATGATACTTTCGAAATTGCCGGCATCAAAGTTTTGATGGAAAAAGCACATGGTATCTACTTATTAGGTATGGAGATTGACTGGGTCGAAGGACTGGACAATCGTGGCTTCAGCTTCAACAACCCTAATGCTTCGGATACTTGTGGTTGCGGAACTTCCTTTTCTGCTTAATACCCTACTGCCTTCCGGCGGTTTAAATCCATCCTGTGTGACTCGCAGGATGGATTTTTTTATTCGCTGATCTTCGCCTTTGAATAAAACACCCTGGGGCTT
>JAHDHW010000072.1:19658-25133 GCA_020631105.1 Saprospiraceae bacterium
TACCATTCAAACTTAAGCAAAAACTCAAAGGTAAAACCCATCTGTTGCCGGTCAGTATTGGAAAGTATAGGCATCAATTGAGGGCGATACCGAATAAACAGTTCTTTACTATACAGGTTATCCCGATCATATATATTTGCGAAAGAACAGCCAATGGTGGTCTTGATATTACGAGGTGATTTTGGTTGAAACTGATAATGAACAGAAGCATCCAACTGATGTTGCCAGGGCAAACGGTCACCATTAAATCGATTTGCAGTAGGTCGAATAGAAAACCTGTTTTCTCCCATCCCTCCTTCGTCCTCTTCTATCAAATCAAAGTCGCGGTTTGGAGAAAATGGTAAGCCTGATCGTAGCTTCCACCCCATCGCGACCTGCCAAGGCCCCTTTTGCCATCGATTGATCCAGTTAAAATTATGTCTTTGATCATTTGGTGCCGCAAACTCTTCGTCAAAAAAGGTCGGGAAAGTATACTCTACTTTAGAAAGCGTGTAGCTCCACCAGCTTTGGAAATCCCCCCACCGCTTTTTTAATAAAAGATCAAGACCGCTAATATCAGAACGCCCTATATTATACCGCTTTGCAAAATCTTCGCTGAAACCTGTCGTAAGTGAGCTGATACCTTTCATTCGTTTACGGTATAATTGCAAATCCAACAACCAGCCGTTTTTTCGATAAATCAATCCCACCTGATATTGTTGGGCATCCACTACCGGTACTTCCCGTCCACCTGCTAATACCCAAACCGGCGTTTCAATAGTAGCCCTGTCTCCTTCAATCTCAATTAATTGATTGAGCCATTGTACATACCTGCCAGCTGATAGGTTGAAGCTCCAGGTCTTTGAGGGGCGATACCAAAGCTCTCCTCTTGGCTCGAAATAAAGGTCTTTTTTAATATCAAAGTACGAAGATCTGAGGCCTACTTCGTATCCAATTTTTTGGGTTTGATCGCTTGACCATGTTCCGTATACAACATGCACAAGGCTATTTATATTTTCCCGTTCATCGACGGGAGGATTACTTCCTCGTTCTCGGGTAAATTGAAATCCTACATCATAATTTATTGCTTCATAAGCTAATTCCAGTGAATGATTCCAAATGGAGTTGGTATTAATGAAGCGTAATTGTTGCTCTCGAATTGCGCTGCGCTTTCGCCCAAGTTTATTTGAATTACTATTATTATCTCTGATCAGGCTGTAATCGTAATCATACTCAAAGTCACTATCAATTGCCTCTATCCGACTTTGCCAGCGCTTGGACCACTTATGGTTCCAACGAAAACTAATCCCTCTATTTATAAGGTCCAGGGTATCCATCTGAGATTGTAAAACCAGTTGATCCACAATCAGATCAGAGAAATTATTCTGAGCGTATAAAAAAGATAAAGACAATTCGTCTTTTTCAGATACCTGATAAGAAGCTTTAAGGTTTAAATCCAAAAACTTGAATTCATTTTCTACTTGAATCCATTCGGGCAAACGATCAATATTAATATTTTGCTCTAGTATTGATTGGAGGTTACGATTGGTCATCGTTTCAAAGGCCGGTGCTCGCCACAGCTCTGTCATTGATCGTCGCAGGGAAAAAGTGATACTCCCCTTCTGTTCATCAAAAGGGATATGCCCACTGATGAAGCCACTTACTCCATCTGTACCCGCCTGAAACCTTTGGGTCGCTTGAGGTGTCCAGGATTTCAAATCAATTACCCCGGAAACTCTACCGCCATATTGAGCGCCAAATCCTCCTCGATAAACATCAATAGACTGGATGATATCCGGATTAAAGGCAGAAATCATATCAAAGTAGTGTGCCGCATGAAAGATTGGAATACCTTCCCAAAGAATGAGGTTTTGATCCGGCGTACCGCCTCGAATGTTCAAGCCCGCGGCAGAACCATCTGGTGAAGTTATACCCGGTAAGAACTCCAGGCTTCTCATCACATCTGCCTGGGCCTGCCCGGGCATCGTGCCTATTCGTTCTGGTTTTAATTGGGTAATTACCCCCTGTTGCTTCAGTTCAATTCCATCCGTAAGATATTCGGTCACTACAATAAAATTATCGTCTAATTCCAGAATATCTAAATAAATATCTTTACATCCTGCCGACCATTGAGCAATCGAATATTTATTGGACTTATAACCTACGTAACTAATAATAAGAGAATCACCGGGTAAGGCCTGTGAAGAGAAATCAAACCTTCCCTCGGGATCTGATGATCCTCCTTTGAATGCTTTTTGTAGATAAGCATTAGCGCCTACTAGGGGTAGTTTGCTTGTTTGATCGTAGATATTACCACAAAAACTTGAAAGTTCTTCGCCTGGGGTTTTCTTTTGAAGTGTAACAAATCGTTCGTTGACTACTTCAAAGGTAAGATCGGTGGTCTGAAGAATTTTATCGAGGAAGTAACTTAAACTATCTCCTTTTGCTACGTAGCTGATGCGTATTTCTTTCACATCTTCCTGCAAAAAACTAAATCGGCAATCGTGCTCTTGCTCGAGCACTTTGATTATATTTTCTAATGGAGTATCCTCAAAGCTCCCATTGATCTGAGCATAGGCAGACCAATGAATAAAAAAAAACAACAAGAGTAAGCAGTATCTGAGCATTCTATTCCGAAGATAAACGAATTCGCTGACCGTCAATCTGGTAACGTATATTTACAGGCGCAAGTACAATCCGCAAAGCAGTGTCTAAATCATTATGCGGAAAACTAGAAGACAGAATATTTCCCGTTTCAATTTGCGTCATATCAATCTGTACATTAAACTGTCTTTCGATAGCAGATAGTATAGTGGATAGCGGCACATTTCGGAAAGAAGAAACCCCATTGGTCCAACCCGGCTGATCTTCTGTCAAATTCCATTGCTCCACTAATTTATCTTGTTCAAACCGAACCGCCTGGCCAGGTAATAATTCAATTGGATTGGTATTATTTTGCGCCTTAACGGCCACCTTTCCACTATAGCAGGTCACCTCAAAACTAGCGCCTCTGGCCCAAACATTAAAGGTTGTCCCTAATACTTCGACATTACCTAAAGCAGTAGCGACGGTAAAGGTTGCTCCCTTTTCAACGTCAAAATACGCTTCTCCCTGTAATTGTAGTTTACGGTCATTATTCCAATTCGTTTGATCATAACTTAATTCACTATCTGCATTAAGTAAAAAACTTGAACCATCTGGTAATTCGGCTTCAATCTGATCTCCTTTTTGAGCAAGGTAAGACTGCACGGTATTATCAGGCCAAAGCCACCAGCCAGCCAATAATATTACGATAGCTGCAGCAGCGTAAGGCACCCACCCCGTCAGAAAACTTCTACGAGCACGAAGCACTGGTTTTCTGACTGATTTGGGGGAGCGGAGGATATTCTGAAGCATAGCCTCTGAGTCAAATGCTGGAGGGCGGAGGTCTTCTGTCCCTTTGTATAATCGCACTAAATCATTATACTCTGGACGTTTTTGAAAGACTTCTAACTCTTCCGGGCTTATGCTACCATTTATCCAACGGTGTAAAATTTCATCATTTTTCATGTCAGGGTTTAGTTATCTAATTCCATATTGTGTCCTTAATACAGTTGATTTGTAAAAAGACCTACCGACAAACTAAGTTTATTAAAAAAGGGATAGAGCTATTACTTAATATCACTACAGACTAACCTTAAACTATCCAGCGCCTTGTAAATGCGTTTTTCAACTGCTTGCTTACTGATTCCGATAATTTCCGCGATTTCTTTATAAGTCTTCTTATCAATACGGCTCATTAGGAATACTACTCGTTGGGGTTCCGGCAATGCAGAGATTGCGGCTTCCAATCGGTTTCGAAATTCCTTTTCTTCTAATAAAAATTCCGGGCTTTGATGATCTTTTTCCTTCTGTGGAGTAGCTTGAAACTTTAGGACCACTTTCTGATGATTGTATTCATTGATTAAAAGATTATTCGCAATTCGAAAAACATAGTTTTTAGCCCCACCCAGTAAAACCTCTGCGCATTTTTGCCAAAGCTTTGTAAACGCTTCCTGGGTAATATCCTGTGCTAAAGCAGCATTACCAGCTTTATAAAAAAGATAGTTATACAGCGTTTGATTGTACTCTCGAAACACTTTTGAGTAGACTCTCTCCTCACATAAATCTTCAATACCTTCTTTCATTTTTATTTTTTTTCAGCACCATGGTAGGTCTTTCCAGAACTGACCTGTATTCATACCACAAATTATAATAGTTCGAATTTAAGCACAAAATAATAATCGTTATATGAATTTATCCAAAATCCTTCTGTTTCTATTCTCTCTAACGTTTATCCTTGCCTGTCAATCAGATGATTCATTTGATAATGATATAGATAATCCATTTGGTAATCCTGACATTGAAGAGCCAGATATCACTCCTCCCAATAACGGTAGTGAGATAAGTGAATCAGCATTAGGTAAATTATTATTCTGGGATCCAATATTATCCGGAGAGCTAGACGTAGCATGTGCCACTTGTCATCATCCTGATTTTGGATATGCCGATGGCCGTCAACTTTCTATTGGGGTCGGAGGTCAAGGCCTAGGACCAGATCGTTTTGATCAGGTAAATGATGATATTGGATTGGTTCCAAGAAACTCCCCTACCATTATAAATACCGCCTTTAACGGGATGGATGTTGATGGAGATTATAATCCAAATCAGGCTCCAATGTTTTGGGACAACCGGGAAAGGAGTCTTGAAGCGCAGGCAATCGGACCACTTCATTCTTTTGAGGAAATGCGCGGTCATGCCTATTCCGAAGCATTAACCATGGACAGTATAATTGCTCGCCTCGAAGCTATCCCTGAATACTTACAGTATTTCAATGAAGTATATGGTAACAATTCCATTACTGAAGATAATATCGGATCAGCCATAGCGGCTTTCGAACGAACTATTATCGCCATCAACAGTCCCTTTGACCGATTCAGCGACGGAGATCAGGGAGCAATGACTCAGCAACAAATCAGAGGTATGAATAGGTTCGAGCAAATTGGTTGTGACGATTGTCATAGCGGCCCAATGTTTTCGGACTTTGAGTTACATACGATAGGTGTACCGGATAACAACCAGTTGAGTTTTTCTGATGAAGGAGCAAATGGTACTTATGCTTTCCGAACACCTACACTACGTAACCTGGACGAAACTGGACCATATTTCCATAATGGTGTTGCCGGAAATCTTCAACAGACGATTCAGTTTTATATCACCGCCAGAAACTTTGCGAATAATAACGGCAATGGCGGCGGAGGAAATGGCGGTAACGGTGGTGGAAATGGTTTGAATGTAAATCCAAATCTCAATCCAAATGACATTGATAATGACGTTGAAAACCTAAGGAATTTCGATGGAGATGATATCGAGGATATCATTGCATTTATCAGAGCCTTAGAGGATCCAAACTTTGACCGAAGTATTCCGGCATCAGTTCCAAGTGGATTAAATGTCGGTGGGAATATAGATTAAGTA
>JAHDHW010000073.1:0-18978 GCA_020631105.1 Saprospiraceae bacterium
ACTCCCTCTTCGGGCACTTAATAAGTTCTGTTGTAAAACAGGACTTTTTTTATTCCCGTAATTCCTTTATTACAACAAGACGAACCAGTTACTTCCAGAAGCAATACACCATGCTCTATCATTTAATTGCTCCACGACATACTTCGTCATTTAATCCTGTAAATATTACTTTAACGCCTAAAATCCTGTATTTTTAATAACAAAATAACCGTCCCAAATCCCCCCCTGAATACAGAACATCTAATATCTGAACTTTCGGTACTATTTTAGTATACTCATAATCAACAAATTATCGATTTCATGCGACGAATCCTCACCAGCATAATATTACTGCTTGTTTCAGTTGCTGTGTTTTGTCAAGTCACTTACACGGCTAATGATACGATAATTCCATATCCCGGCTTTTTTCGGGCAGGAACGAATCTTGGAGCATATCCTGGCTTTAGTGATGAATTCTTAGGAGAATTAGCTGCCGGAAACCCAGAAACTGGCGTGGCAGGTCTTGACATCAAAGCACTTCGCCCTGGATTATTCGAAAATTTCCTCTACGAATTTGGCTATGACTCCCGCCTTAGTACCTATGAGTTATTTGGACAACTAGGCTTAGAAGATAACACCTTAATTGTAGGTTTTCCCTCTCCTGAGCATCAGGAACCTAACGAATACTGCTCCGGTATCCAATCTACCTTGTTCTCTAATTTATATACTGACATTTGGGATAATGGTGAAAATGGAACTCCCGTTAATGATGATAATCACTACGCATTATATATTTATCGCCTGGCAACAATGTATGGTGAGCACATAAAATTCTGGGAGATATGGAATGAACCAGGTTTCGATTACACCAGAAATCGGGGCTGGCTGCCGCCAGGCGCTCCAGGCAATTGGTGGGAAAACAATCCTGACCCTTGTGATTATAAGTTACGTGCACCGATCTTTCACTATGTGCGACTCCTACGCATCAGCTACGATGTCATCAAGCATGTAGACCCCAATGATTACATTGTGGTATCTGGAGTTGGATACCCAAGTTTTCTTGATGCCATTCTTAGAAATACGGATAACCCACTTGATGGTACTATTCAGGCCGATTACCCTTTAAAGGGAGGAGCCTATTTTGATGTGATGGGTTTCCATAGTTACCCACACTTTGATGGTAGTCTGCGATACTGGGATGACACGATAATGGACTTCGTTCCTACGCGACATTCGGATGCAGCAGCTGACGGTATATTGACGCATCAGGATAGCTTTCAAAATGTTTTGAACACCTACGGTTATGATGGAAATACTTTCCCGCTAAAACCCTGGATGATAACCGAGATAAATTTACCTCGAAAAGAGTTTGATGAATACATTGGCTCGGAAGAGTCGCAGCGCAATTTTATGATTAAGCATCTGGTTGTTTGTATGCAAAACAACTTCTTGCAAAGTCATATTTACAAACTTGCAGAGGACGAGACCTATGATGAAGCATTCTTCGAGTTTGACCTCATGGGGCTCTACAAAAAATTGCGTTTGCAGGATTACGCTTTTCAGGAACCTAATGATGAAGGGATCGCTTACAAAAGTGCATCCCAATTACTCTTTGGCAAAGTGGACGATCCGGAGCGCACGGCTGCATTGAACCTACCATCCAATATCAGAGGTGGAGCATTCAAAGATATTAATGGCAATTACACCTATGTTTTATGGGCCCGGACAAGTATTGATAACTCTGAGGTGGCAAATGCTACCTATGATTTCCCTGCGGGATTAGGCATTGATCATTTAATTCAGCGAAACTGGGACTATGGTGCTACCGAAGAACGAATCAGTGTCAGTTCAGAAAACATCCAACTGACCGGGACACCGATTTTTCTAACGGAGATGTCTTTCTCTGCGGACGTAACCGCAGGATGTGCTCCGCAGGTCGTACAATTCAATGATCTCTCCCCTACTAATGCAGCATCCTGGAACTGGAGTTTCGAAGACGGGAGCCCGGCGAATAGTACAGCACAAAACCCTAGCGTAAGTTTTACAGCAGCCGGATCCTATCAGGTAAGTTTAGAATCCTTTGATGAACAAGGAAACTTACTTAGCTCACAGACTGATATCATAAATATCGAATCAACACCAGAAGCGGAATTTACATATACCAGCAATGGTCCTTTCCTTCAGTTTTCGAATAACTCAAGTAATAATAGTACTTCTTTCCTCTGGGAATTTGGAGATGGTTCAAGCAGTACTTCTCCAAGTCCAGATCATTTGTATTTAGAAGCCGGAGTATATACTGTCACGCTAACCGCAAGCAACTATTGCGGAGATGATGTACAAACCATTTCTTTAAATATTGAAGATCAGGCAAGTTCGCATTTAGGTTATACTGCGAATGATGAAGTACCTGTGAATACCCATCACTTTCGACCAGGAACTAATATTTCTTTTTATCCTTCATGGACGGATATGCAACTGGGAGATATTGCAGCGGGTAATGTAAATGAAGGACAAACCGGAGCTGGAGTGAAATCCTTAAGAACTTTATTACCCCACTACTTTTTGGAGTTTTGGGGATACGATGTTCGGGTAGAGACTTTTGAACATTATAATAATATCGACCTTGTCGATAATGTCGCGACAATTGGATTCCCATCCGTAAACGTAGTTGATACTGCCAGGCACTGTGCGAATGCACAATCTATCCTATTTCGCAATATGTACCTTGACATTTGGGATGACGGTGAAAACGGAACGCCAATCAATGACGAAAATGAATACGCCAAATACCTCTATCATACGGTTGACATGTATAAAGACAATGTTCGGTTTTGGGAAGTATTGAGCGGTCCTGACTTTGATGAGTCAGGCGATTATGGTTGGTTACCTCCTGGAGAGCAAGGTAACTGGTGGGATAATGATCCTGATCCATGTAATGCTGCAATCCATGCACCGGTCCAACATTATGTCCGAATGCTCCGCATCAGCTATGAAGTCATCAAAGCAATTGATCCGGATGCTTATGTTTGTCTTTCAGGGATTGGGTTCCCTAGTTTTGTAGATGCCGTATTGCGAAATACCGACAACCCGATTGACGGTAGTCCGGTACCTGGCTATGAACATGGAGGTGGAGCTTACTTTGATGCGATTGGTTACAGTAGTCTGCCGCACTTCGATGGAAGTACAAAATATTACGATCTCGGTGTTGGTGACTTCGTCTATGAAAGAAACTCTGACGCTGCGATACGAAGTATCTCCGGTTCGAAGGTTGACTTCGAAAATGTTTTGCATAACTATGGTTATGACGGAACCACCTTCCCAGAGAAACAATGGTACGTCAGTGCCTGTAATATTCCTCGTAAGCAATTAGAGGATTTTATTGGAGGAGATGAAGCGCAGCGAAATTTCATCATCAAAGCTTATGTGGAAAGTGTTCGGAACGACTTAGCACAATTCCACGTACGAGCGATCGCTGAGGCAGTAGGATATAGTGAAGCGACTGATGCTTTCCAGATGATGGGGCTTTACCAAAAACTGGATAATATTGGACCTTATAATCAAACCATAAATGATCAGGGTGTTGCTTACAAAACTACCAGCGATTTACTTTACTGTACTAGTTATGACGCTGCAGCTACTGCCGCATTGAATCTTCCAGATTCTATTGACGGAGGTGCCTTTGTTGATGGTAACGGAAAATACACCTATGTCCTTTGGGCAAAAACAACTATTGATCAGACTGAAACAGCAAGTGCTAGTTATAGTTTTCCACTTGCCTTAAACCTCAATCAGCTTTATCAGAAAAACTGGGACTATAGTTCAACTGGCATAAATCCACTAGTGAATGCAGATGATATTCAGCTAAGCGGTGCTCCTATATTTTTAACGGAAGCAGAATTGCCTTTACTGCCACCACTTGCCATGTTCAGTGCTGATACCGTGCAAGGCTGCCCGGGATTAGAAGTACAGTTCTTTGATGCGTCTTTACGAGCAGATAGCTGGTTGTGGACTTTTGAAGGGGCAGATATTATGAATTCAACAGATCAAAATCCAATAGTAAGTTTTCCAGCGCCAGGCCTATATCAAATCAGACTAGAAGCTATTAATGCTGCTGGTAGTCATACTGCAATCTATAGTGAGTACATTGAGATATGGGATGATCCGGTTGCTGGATTCACTTTTGAGATTAATGCGCCTTTTGTACAATTTACAAATGCATCGGATGGTGCTACTAATTACCTCTGGGATTTTGGAGATAATGCTACTGCTCAAAATTTTGATCCGCAGCATTTCTATTTTAATAATGGCAGCTATGATGTGCAGCTCATTGCATTCAATGCTTGTGGCACCGATACCATTACACAAACTATATTAGTGGGTACTGCACCGCAAGGTGGATTCGCATTTAATACAGAGGATGAGTGTAGCCCTTATGCTATACAGTTTCAGGATCAGTCTTTTTCAAGCCCTGATGTCTGGACCTGGACCTTCCCAGGAGGAACTCCAGAGACTTCCAATGCTGCAAATCCTGTGGTTACTTATAATCAACCAGGGACTTATACTGCAACCATGATCGTCAGCAATGACTTTGGTAGTGATACGATTATTCAATCTCTTATACTTGACCCTGACTTAATTTCTACTTATGAGGATACTTTCTGTAGTGATCAAAGTATAGACATCAATGGTACTATTTACTCTATAGAGAATCCAACAGGTACCGAAACAATTATCAATGGATCAGTCAACGGATGCGACAGCATCGTTATGATTCAGATCTATGACGGCAGTTCAGCGAATACTATTAATCCAACGATATGTGAAGGAGAAGTTTTCGAGATTGGAAACTTAAGTCTAAATGAAGAAGGCACTTATGAATGGATTACAGAAAATGCAATCGGTTGCGATAGTACTGTAACTATTGAACTAGAAGTACTGGACACAAGTAGTCATTCAATTGATATCTCCTTCTGCGAAGGTGAGGTAGTTACTATAGGTGATTTGACAATTGATACAACTGGCACTTACGAATGGGTTACGGAAAACCAACTGGGTTGTGATAGCACACTAATTATTTATGCTGAAGTATACGAGCATTCTGATCTTACGATTGATCCTAGTATTTGTGCCGGAGAAGTTTTTGAAATTGGTGAACTAATACTTAGCGAGAGTGGGACCTATACCTGGTCAACGGTAAATCATCTAGGCTGCGATAGTATCGTTACGATCAACTTAAATGTCCAGGATACTTTCTTTAATGAAATTACAGATACAATCTTTGAAGGTGAAACCTACACAATAGGTAGTAGTGTCTACGACGCTACTGGTATCTACCTGGATACTTTATTGAGTAGTAATGGATGTGACAGCATCGTTCAATTAAATTTATTTGTAGACATCATTGATGATGTGCGTACCTTGACGAAAGATATTCAGTTAAGTTATTTCCCTAATCCTTTTGATCAAAAATTTACAGTGCAGGTTGACCTTCCTCAAAGTGCGCAGCTTGGCATTGAACTATTTGACACACATGGTCGCAACCTGGTCGTACTTAAGCCTTATGGCTTACTTTCTACTGGTCCGCATGCTTTTACTTTTGACCAAACAAATTTAGCTCAGGGTGTTTACTGGGTTCGTGTCCAACATGAAGCAGCAGCAGAAATATTTCGTATTGTAAAAGTAGATTGATGCATTCTTCATTGGTTGCATAAACTACTTCCATTCAACTTTCAGTTTTGATTACTCTTTGTATTCTAATTCCTAATCCAAAACGAATCTTTATTTAATTTTTTGAGTACAACGTTTGTACCGCATTCTCAGACGTGCGATTAAATACTTTTTTTAAAAGGAGTTAGTGGTATTAATAATATTAATTGTATTTTGGTGCACGTAACAAATACAAGTGTATTTAATTCAAGTTGAACTTTTATATTATCTAATCTAAACCTAAATCAAACATGAGCAAATTAGCAGAAAAATGCGATCGTTATGAAATGGAGCTTAAAGAAAAAGTAGGCCTCAAATCTGTAGACCGAAAACTATTAGACGCAGTTACTAAAGCATGTGGCCCATCTATCTACAAAAAAGATGCGGAGAAAGTAGCTTGTAGTGACAAGAAAGAATTGGAGCGCGTCAAGAAAAATTTCCTTATCAAAAAATTGGAGTTAAAAGACACTCCAAAACTTGATGAAGCGATTGCTGAGACTTGTGCTGCTTTTGGAAAAAGCAGAAACAAATTCCGTGCAATGTTCTATTACTTACTAGTAAAGAAATTCCGAAAGTCAAAAATGTTTGTAGGATAGTCATATCCTCTTCATTAAAGAAAAAAGGCTTAGCGATTTTTATCTCTAAGCCTTTTTCTATTCCTGCCACTTCAACTTTACAGGCTCTCCTTTTGCAACGGTTCTTCCAAAAGCATCTTTAAAAGAAGGACCAATGTATTCTAACTCAACCACTTTCTTTGATGCAGTAGAATCTGCTTGCAATACCAGTGTCGCTGGAATAGCCCCTCGCTTAAGTGACATCCGTTTAAACCCTTCCCCTCCTTTGGCTTCCCAATTGCCTGGCGGTCCGAAAATCGCAAAGGTATAAAGCCCTTCTTCTTTCTTTCGCAACAGCAACTTCGGATAATCAAAATTATAAGGCCCATACCCATCCATGATGATATACTGACAGCCTTGAGGGTCATTTTCTTGCAAGAGCACAGTATTGACTTGTATTGCTTCAGATAACTCCTGTGTTTGAATGGCTAGCTCCACTAAGTTTCTTTGAGTGACTCGATCAGTAAAAGCACTTTCTTCATCGTCAACAATTTCACCTTGACAGCCTGTAAAATAATTATTCGTAACCTGATTAGTTCCTTCTGGTGTTTTAATAATGCCATAGTTTGGTGCATAGGCAAAATCATTTGCTTCAATCAAGTTTGAAGTATTTGTTCTTAATTCTCTCCTAGTAGTACCTTCATAAAATAATTGATCAGCTCCGGAGTGCGTGATAGAGTTATAGGCAAGTCTATTTCCTTTGCATTCTCCAAGAAACTTTATGCCTCCATGAAGGGTATTCAAATGTTCACCATGATGATTAAAGTCTAACTGGTTAAAAAGGAATTGGTTACTGTTGGACTGATACAGACCTATACCTAGACCTGCATTATATTGAATGGAATTATTATAAAAAAGACCTTGATTGCATTCTTGCAACAGAATGCCATTTTGCCCATTATTCATTTTCGTGTTACTTACAACAAGCTTGGCACAGTTTTTCAAAAACACTGCAGCAGACTTTACTATTGGATCCAACCAAGATGTATTTGTCAGATCAATAGTTCCAGGAAATTTAACTTTCGTTACATCATCAGCTAAAGGTAAACGCCTTGTATAACTAAAGTCACAATTTTCAATCCGGAGTCCTTCTACATCTTCAGCGAATACAGCAGTTGCATATCCTCGAATCGTCAGATTTTTTATAGTAATATTAGTTCCGCCTTTGACATAAAGAGCAACTCTGGTAAAGTCTTCTGGTTTACTTAGGTCTTTGCTTCCTATAATCACACTTCCTCCAAAATCAAGTATGAGGTCGCGGCCCGTAATGATCAAAGTGGGATCAGCGCCCGACCAAGTATCAGCGAATAAAAAAGTATCCTTTGCAATCTGCTTAGATGCTGTAATTTGCATCCCCGGGTAAAGAATCTTTTCTTTGACACAGCCAAAAAAGAAAGTACATCCAATCAAAAAAAGAAACATTCGCTTCATAAACCGTTTTAACTTTTAGAATCTTCATTAGGTTGGCGCATTAAAAAAGCTTTGTAAGCTTCCGGCGTATCTAAGTCTATAGCCCCCTCAGGAAAATCTACTTCCACTACTTTCCCTTCCTTTGCCAAAACTTTGATCAAATACCTCGCACCATGATCTCCATCTTCTTTTGCGAATTGACGCAATACCTCCCAATCAAAAATTGCAGGCACTCCAAGAATATTATTATACGCTGATGCTGCGGCAGGAAACGCTATGCTGCGATATGCCTGGGCTAATCGATTAAGATAAATCGTATCTACTAAAGGTTGATCACATAAAAGGATAAGTACAGCATCGAAGTGCTTCGCTGAATGCTCTAGTGTCTGGATACCCATTTGAAGTGACCCTGCCATCCCTTTTTCCCATTCTGTATTATGGACTATGCTCAGACCTAAGTCCGTGATCTCCTCTCTTATCTGGTCAAAAGCATTCCCTAATACAACTACCACTTCTGATGGAGACATTCCTAAGGCAGATAAGGCCGTCCTGTAAATCAGACTTTGGCCATTAAGCTCCAGCAATTGCTTTGGTTGCCCCATACGTCTGGATCCTCCGGCAGCTAAAATCAAAATAGCCAGATCACGCATAGGAATTAATGCTTGGTTTGAAGCTTTCCGGATCAGCCATATCCATGTAGACTCGCCAATTAGCTGGGATCATATCCTTATCTAACAAAGCTCCATTTTTCATAGGAGGGTAAATTTCATCATAGCGTTTTGTATTTTTCACACTGACTCTTCGATAAATATGGGTACGATTGATTTGGTCCGGATTATCTAGTCCCGCTGCAGCCATTAGTTCAACAAATGAAATAACAGTCTCTTTATGATAATTTGCGACTCGGCTTTTTTTATCCTCTACATTTAAACCAGCGACTAATTCTTTATTCTGAGTAGCTACGCCTGTCGGGCAAGTATTCTTATTACACTCTAAGGCCTGGATACATCCTAATGCCAGCATCATTGCTCTGGCGCTATAGCAGGCATCTGCCCCCAGTGCAAGGGCACGGAAGATATGGAAGCCAGAGACAATTTTACCCGCAGCAAATAATTTAATATCTTTTTTTAGATCAAAGCCAACTAAAGCATCATAAGCAAAAGCTAAACCTTCTTTAAATGGCACCCCAACAGAATCACTAAACTCTGGTGGCGCAGCCCCCGTCCCTCCTTCACTTCCATCAATCGCAATGAAATCAGGCCGAATCCCTGTTTCGACCATTGCCTTACAAATGGCTAAAAACTCGCTTCGGTTACCTATACATAATTTAAAGCCGACTGGTTTTCCTCCACTAAGGTTTTGCATTTGTTGAATGAGTTGCAATAAACCCTTGGGCGTAGAGAAGGCTCGATGAAATGGTGGTGACAATACATCCGTTCCTGGTTCTACTCCTCTGATACCTGCTATCTCTTTGGAATTTTTCTTAGCAGGAAGAATACCACCATGTCCGGGTTTAGCGCCCTGTGAAAGTTTAAGCTCTATCATTTTCACATTATCTTCTGCTACACGCTTTTGATATTCTTCGGGAGAGAAGTTACCATCCTTTGTTCTGCTACCAAAATATCCAGTACCTATTTGATAAATCAAATCCCCACCCTGCTTTTTATGGTAACTGCTTATTCCTCCTTCTCCCGTATTATGAGCAAAACTTCCTATTCTTGCTCCACCATTTAGGGCTTCAATAGCTGCGCTACTTAAAGAACCAAAACTCATCGCTGAGACATTGAAGATACTCGCATTATAAGGTTGCTTACAATTAGGTCCCCCCACTTTCACACGAGGGTCTTCTTCTAATTTATGAGCATCTAAGGCCCCGATCGAATGATTCATCCACTCATAACCTTCTTCATAAACATTTACCTGAGTTCCAAAAGGAGAAGTATCCAATTCTTTCTTTGCTCTCTGATAAACCATCGAACGATCTACTCGATTTATGGGTGTGCCATTTGTATCCGACTCAATAAAATACTGATATAGCTTAGGTCGCATATCTTCCATAAGATAACGACCTCTTCCAAAGAGGGGAAAGTTACGCATGATGGCATGCTTCGCCTGAAACATATCATAAAAACCTAATAGAATAATTGGTCCAAGAATAATTAGTACCCACAAGATTGGAGTCCATAAAAAATAAGCCACTGCTCCTATTATAATTAAAGACAGGACAGAAAAAACAATAAACTCATTTCGCATTTTATCGGATTTGAAGAAAAAATCAAATTGAAAAGGATAGTTTTATAGGATTGAATATATACTTTAGTGCAAAGAATATTATTTACTTCAATACTAAGATAAATAAAATGAAAAAACTAATATTAATGTTCGGGATTGCAGGTTTTGTATTTGCGTGCGGTGGAGGTAAAGGGGGTGGCGAAGTTTCTGCGGAAGCTTTAGCAGATGGCAAAGATACCTTTGGTAAGTTTTGTGTTGCTTGCCATGGGTCAACAGGTAACATGGCCCTCAATGGTGCGAAGAAGTTCGGAGAGTCCACTTTAAATCTGGACGAGCGAGTAGCAGTGATTACTAACGGCCGTAACATGATGACTCCTTATAAAGGTATTCTTACTGAAGATCAAATAAAAAATGTCGCTGCCTATACTATAGAGCTGACCAAATCTGCAAAATAGTACATGGGCAAAAAACGATACAAAGCCCTTGGTCTTATGTCCGGCAGTTCGCTAGATGGACTTGATATAGCTTATTGTGAGTTTGAACTAGATGGTGATCAGCTTAACTGGTCTCTTTTAAATGGTGAGACCCTTCCTTTTTCTGAACAATGGATTGCTCGCCTGGCACATCTTCCTCAACAGAGTGCGCAGGTCTATGCTCAAACTGATGTGTATCTGGGTTACTACTTTGGGACATTGTGTAAAGAGTTTATAACTCAACATCAGATAAAGCCCGATTTTATTGCTTCTCACGGACATACCGTATTTCATGATCCTCATCGTCGGTATACTGCGCAGATTGGGGATGGTGCAGCAATAGCAGGTACTACCGGCATTACAACAATTGATAACTTTCGTAATCTTGATGTTGCACTTGATGGTGAAGGAGCACCCATTGCTCCAATTGCTGATCGTTACTTACTCCCGGGCTATGATTTTTACCTCAACCTTGGTGGCATTGTGAACATAGCTTGTCATACTAATGATCGATACATTGCCTTTGATATATCTGGCGCCAATCAGGTGCTCAATCGCCTGGCAAATGAAAAACAGCTAGCCTATGATGAAGGAGGTCACCTCGCCTCGTCAGGCAAACTGGTAAGAGACCTTTTTGATCTTGCAGGAAATCTGGATTTCTTGCATCAGGATTATCCAAAGTCTTTGAGTAATCAATGGGTTCAGGAAGAACTCGTTTCAATCTTTTTGAAATCCAACGCTACTATTGAGGACCGCCTCTATACAATGGTGCATCATATTGCGGAACAAATCAAACTTTCTATTCAGAGAATTGTTGATAAAGAGAATCTTAATAAAGAAAAATACCAGATGATTCTGACTGGTGGTGGCACCTACAATACTTTTTTGATAAATACTATTCAAAGTTATTTACCGAAGGTAGACTTAGTTATCCCAGATGAAAAAATAATAGACTTTAAAGAGGCAGCAATGATTGCGCTTATGGGGGTTTTAAGACTAGAGCAAATTCCAAATACTATTCATAGTGTTACCGGAGCAAAGTCAAGTGTTATCGCCGGAGCCATTCACGCAGGACTTAAAACTTAATTCCAGATCGCTTACCTATGGCAAAAACCATCTTCATTACAGGAGGTACTGGCTTCGTTGGATCTTATATCATTCGATATTTACTACGAAACGAAAGCAATAATCTTATTGCCTTGAAACGTCCAAACAGTCCAATGCATCTTGTAAAAGATATTGCGGAAAAAGTGAACTGGATAGAAGGCGATCTTCTGGATACAGTAGCGCTCGAAGATGGAATGCAAAATGCTGATGAAGTATATCATTGTGGTGCAATAGTTTCTCTGGAGCCCAGGTTATTCACGAGAATGTACAGAGTTAATCAGGAAGGCACGGCCAATGTAGTAAACATCGCATTAGCCACCGGAGTCAAAAAGTTACTTCACTTGAGCTCGATCGCAGCGTTGGGACGATTCAAAGAAATCGATCATTATGATGAAAAAGTTAAATGGGAAAGTAGTGTTTTCAATTCTCAATATGCAATAAGCAAATACATGGCCGAACAAGAAGTTTGGCGTGGTGTTGCAGAAGGCTTAAATGCAGCAATTGTAAATCCATCAATTATCTTAGGAAGTGGAATTTGGGGTGCAAGTACAAGCACTTTATTTCAAAGAGTTTGGAATGGCTTAAGTTTTTATCCTTCCGGCACAACAGGCTTTGTTGATGTACGTGATGTTGCTCGCTTTAGCATCCAGTTAATGGAAAGTGATGTTAGTGCCGAACGATATGTCCTTAATGCAAGTAATCTTTCTTACAAAGCTTTATTTACTCAAATAGCACAGGTACTTAACAAAAAACCGCCTACCATTGCTACAAAAAACTGGATGACCGCATTAGCCTGGAGACTTGATTGGTTTCGGGCAATGCTATCAAGAAGCACTCGTCTGCTTACTCGAGAAATGGCTTTACATGTATCCAGAAAATATACTTATGGCAATGAAAAATCTAAAGCACAATTCGATTTTCAATATACCCCGATAGAGCAAACCATCCAGGAAACGGGGGAGCAATTCCTCCAATCCCAAAAGCATAACTTACCCTTTTCTGTTCTACCTATTTAAATAGTATAGCCTTCCTATTGCAGTGAAGTCCCACAACACTTTGTTTTCAGCTCTAAAAATTGTAACTTCAACGACATTTTTTGATTGAACTTACCTCTTATGACTTGGCTCAGAGGACATCTACTTTTCCTGATCCTTTGTTGTATATGCTCTTCAGTGTATACGCAAAATGATGTTGAGCCAAATATTCTCTCTCTTAGATCTGGTCAAAAGCTACTCCCTGAAACTTATACCCTAATTATTTCTCCTCAGGAAGCAGAATCTAATGTTTACTATCGTTATCTACAGTTTTATTCTCTTCCTTCGACTATAGATAAACAACAACTACGAAATATCGGTATTGAACTTACCGATTACATCTCGGATAAAACGTTCTTAGCTACTTTTTCAAAAGAAGCAATCTATAGTGATCTTGGCAGTCATAACATTCGCTCCATTACGCCTATTGATCCTTTAGAAAAACTTGCCCCTGAAATTGACCTTACCAATCCTACGGTACAATACCTTTCAATTCAATTTCATAATAAGGTTTCAAAAGGATATGCAAACTGCATACTTGAAAAATACAATATACCCACTCATAAGGTTTTTTCTAAACGAACTACATTCGAAGTCGAAACTCAATCCGCAATCATAAAAGAATTAATTCAGGAACCCACTGTTCTCTATATAGAACCAACTCCTCAACCTTTTCGCGAAGATATCTCTGGTAACAACCAACATTACTCCAATGTCCTCACCTCAAGCTCTTTTTCAAATATCCCTCTAGATGGTACTGGAGTTAAAGTAGCAATTGGAGATGATGGCTTTGTCGGACCTCATATTGATTTCGCAGGAAGAATCACAGAAAACAGTCAATCCTTTAATCCAAGTGAAGCCCACGGTGATATGGTTGCCGGAATTCTAACTGGAGCTGGTAATTTTAACCCACAAGTCAAAGGTGTTGCTCCAGGTCTTGACCTATGTATTTTCAATGATTTCGAAGCGGTCGAAAAAGCCAGCGAACTATATGAAGAAAAAGGTGTAGTCCTAACCTCAACCTCTTATGGAGATGGTTGTAATCGTGGCTATACTACATTTACACAATTAGCAGATCAACAAATAAATGAGCATCAAAGCCTAATGCACGTCTTCTCTGCCGGTAATGCAGGAGCCCAGGATTGTGGCTATGGCGCCGGAGCAGGTTGGGGAAATATAACAGGCGGCGTAAAGGTTGGTAAAAATGTTATTGCTGTTGGTAATCTTGCTTTTGATGATGAAATCGCACCTACCAGCAGTAGAGGTCCTGCAAATGACGGCAGGATTAAACCTGATATTTGTGCAAGAGGAGATGGCCAACTTAGCACCGCACCTAACAACAGCTTCCAGATTAGTAGTGGTTCTTCTGCTGCCGCACCGATTGTAACTGGTATCCTCGCACAGCTCTATCATGCTTATCGCAACCTCAACAATAACCAGAACCCACCTTCAGACTTAATGAAAGGCTTATTATTAAATACTGCAGATGACTTGGGAAACCCCGGGCCAGACTATACTTATGGCTGGGGGAAAGTGAATGCACTAAATGCATATCAAGCATTGGTGAATGAACAATATTTTAGAGCTGACATTGAAAATGACGAAGTCCTGACCTTTAATGTGAATGTTCCTAATAATGTACGCCAACTAAAACTAATGTTATACTGGCATGATCATGAAGGCTCAACTGTAAGTAACAAATCATTAGTCAATGATATTGATTGTTGGGTGGAAAAAAATGGTTTACCATATTACCCGCTGGTCTTAAACTCCGGAGCAAATCCGAATCAATTAGATGCCCTCGCCGAACAAGGAGTAGACCACACCAATAACATGGAGCAGATTGTCATCAATAATCCGCCTTCAGGTAATTACAATTTATTGATCCATGGTTTTAATATCCCATTCGGTCCGCAAGAGTTTGTCGTTTGCTATGAATTCATTCAGGAGCAGTTAACGCTTACCTACCCATACGGCGACGAAAAACTTAACATGGGAGCTCCTGTCAGAATTCAATGGGCTGCTAATTCTGGTAATACACCTTTCGATTTAGAATTCTCTGATGACATGGGACAAAGTTGGACTCCAATTGCTACTGTACCCGGCGACAAAAGATTTTTTGACTGGATGCTTCCAGAAAACAATTCAACAGATGCGCACATACGAATCAAGAGAAATAATTTACAAAGTCAGAATGCTTTACCATTTCACATTTACGAAACCCCCAGCAATCTGGAGGTAAGTAGTGTATGTGCAGATTATTTAACTCTGGAGTGGACTGCCTTAGAAAATGCCAGTCGTTATGTTATCTATACACTTAAAGGAAACAGTATGGACAGCATTAATAGTACAACTGAAACTTCTATTGAAATCCCTATTGACAGTCCTGATAAAACACATTGGTACGCTATCAGTGCATTAGGGGCTAACGGTCTTAAAAGTATGCGGACCAATGCCGTGACAGATGGTATTGGATTAAAAAACTGTATTACCCAATTTGATGTCCGAACCGCCTCTATTAACAGTCCGGAAAGCCATTTGGTCCAAGATTGTTTTGAACAAGCATCACCTGTAACCATAAACCTCAAAAATGAAGGCACTCAACTCATCTCGAGTTTCCCGATTTTTTATCAATATGACAACTTACCTCCGGTACAGGACACTTACCCAGGAAGCATACCTCCCGGAATAACGGTTAATCATACCTTTTCAACTCCGCTGAATTTGGGCGATGTAGGACCGCATCGACTCAAAGTATGGTCAGAACTTTCCAATGATCAAGGCACCTATAATGATACCATTCATTTTGATCTCCGGGTTATCTCAAGTACATTGATGGAACTTCCTTACTTTGAGAACTTTGATTCCTTTTTAAGCTGTAACAGTAGTTATAACTGTGAACAATCCTGCAGTTTAGCAGAAGGTTGGACTAATGCAAGTAGTGAGATTAGTGACCAATTAGACTGGCTTCCCAAAAGTGGCAAAACCAATACGCAGGACACCGGACCAAGCCGTGATCAAAACGGGATCGACAATACAGGAAAATACTTATACCTTGAGCCTGGGAGCGCCTGCTTCAACAAAGAAGCACAACTTTATTCTCCTTGTATTGACCTTACGAATAGTACCGCACCTTCTATGATTTTTTGGTATCATATGAAAGGAGCAGAGATGGGCACCCTTCACCTCGATTTATTTGATGGTAACACCTGGTGGAATAACTTGATCAACCCGATCGTCGGCGATCAGGGAGATAGTTGGCAACAGGTTAATATTGACTTAAGTTCATTTTCTGGTACAATTGTCAACTTGAGATTCCGGGGGATGACGGGTTCAGGTACTTTGAGTGACTTAGCGATTGATAATATCTCTATTATAGAAACTGCTACTCCCCCCACAACAGATTTCGTTTTAGGCTCCATTGCCGTATGTAGTGATCAGGCCGTTCGGCTGATTGACAATTCTTATAATGTCCCTCATAGTTGGTCCTGGGATATAAGTCCGGGGACCTTCAGTTTCGAAGACGGCAGCTCAGCGAATAGTCAACATCCAATTCTGCGTTTTCATCAGCCTGGGACCTATTCAATTGCACTGACGACCTGGAACGATTACGGCTCAAATACAATTACCAAAGCGGATGTCATTACCGTCTCCGATGGTTTCACTTTGCCTTATATTGAAAATTTTAATTCGCCGATTTCTACCTTATCCTGGAAACTGGAGAATCCGGATGCTGGGAAGACATGGGAAATGATCGAAATAACCGGAAAATCATTTGAAACCACCCAGGCGATTTACATGAATAATCATGGGTATAACAGTCCGGGTGAGGAAGATGCTATTATATCTAGTACTATTGACTTGACTGGAACAGAACGTCCCTACTTACGATTTGATTTATCTTATGCCACCTTTAATCAATACTTCACCGATGGGCTCCGTATAGAGTTATCGAATAATTGCCAGACTACCTTTGACCAGATTTTATTTGACGCAAACGGTACGGCACTCGCAACAGCTCCTTCTCAAATGATTGGCTGGACACCAAATACTGCCCAAGATTGGAAAAGTATAGAAATTGATTTAAGTGATTATATCGGTCAACAAATCGCTTTTCGATTTGTAAACATCTGCGGTTTTGGCAACAATCTTTACCTGGACAATATAATGATCTATGAATACGAAAATTTCCCAAGACCCGCCTTTCGATACGATGCAATAAATGATCAAATTTGCGTAGGCGAAGCACTCACCTTTGAAAATCTTTCGGAAGGAAACAATATTGAAGATTTTGAATGGAGCTTTGATGATGACAACATCCCTACATCTTCAGAAGAAACTCCCGGCGCAATTTCCTACTCATCGGCAGGCACCTATCTTATTACGCTTAAAGCAAGCAATGCTTTGGGCTGGGATATTTTTACTCGAAACATTGAGGTTATTGATCAACCAGACGCTTCATTTGATTATAGAATAAATGATTATACCGTATATTTTGATAACCTTTCAAAAGGTGAAGCCTCTTATTTATGGGATTTTGGAGATGGTACCCAAACCGAAACCATTTCTCCGCAGCATACTTTTAATAAGGCCGGCAACTACGAAGTAAAACTAATTGCAGAAAATCTCTGTGGAAGGGACACTCAATCCATTAATATACAGATTAAGGCAAACTCCGGCCCAGATGATTTACTAATATTAGAAACCTATCCAAACCCTACTGATGATTTTCTTTTTCTGGAAGCAACCCGTGTCTCTGAGGCTTTTCTGCAACTAAGATTATTCAATACTAGCGGGCAACTACTATTACAGGATCTGTTAAATACTCCATTCGGCGAAGGCGAAATACAACTAGACCTTGGTGATCTTCCACCCGGCATTTATTTCCTTTATGTAGAGTCCACAAATACTGCCCTGGTTAAACGCATTGTTGTCCACTAGTCCAAAACCTTCACTAGCTAACACATAGCATAAAATCAAATCTTGCCAAACCCTCTATTTTTAAACTATAATTTTAAGTAATCAGCTTTTCACCAATATAAATACCAGATTTTAACACAAATCTATTTGTTTATACGGCTGAAATCCCTATTTTCAAGAATCAGGCATCACTAAAGCATAAAAAAGAAGTGTTTCTATGCCTGACTACTCCCTAAGCACTTCTATTACCTAACCATTAAAATTGTACTGAATTATGGGCTACAACACCAAGAACATCAGGAATGTTGTCATGCTGGGACATTCAGGCTCCGGAAAAACCTCTCTGGCTGAAGCAATGCTTTTCGAATCAAAAGCAATCGGCCGTAGAGGTAACGTAAGTGACAACAACACCACTTCTGATTTTACCAACATCGAACAAGAGCGAGGCAACTCGATCTTTAGTACCCTCCTCCACGCAAAATGGCGTGATTGTAAAATTAACATTATTGACACTCCCGGTTTTGACGATTTCGTCGGAGAAGTAGTATCCTCCCTCAAGGTAGCTGATACTGCACTTATGCTGCTCAACGCACGTAGTGGTGTTGAAGTAGGAACTGAACTTATGTGGGAATACATTGAAACCTTCAATACTCCTGCCTGCTTTGTTGTTAATCACCTCGATAACGAAAAAGCTGATTTCGAAACGACTCTTGAGCAAGCTCAGGCTCGTTTTGGCTCAAAAGTAATTCCAGTACAATTTCCCATTAACCAAGGAATAGGATTTAACAAAATTGTTGATGCACTCCGTATGATTATGTATGTTTTCCCCGACGGTGGAGGCAGACCGATCAAAGAAGCGATCCCTGAAGAACATTTGGGTCGAGCTCAGGAACTGCATAATGCCCTAGTTGAAGCAGCAGCAGAAAATGACGAAAAACTCATGGAGAAATTCTTCGAAGAAGGCTCTCTCAATGAAGAAGAACTTGCAGAAGGATTACGCATCGCATTAGCGAATCAGGAAATTTTCCCCTTGTTTATATCTTCTGCAGAAAGGAATATGGGTAGTGGTCGGATCATGGGCTTTATCAATGATATCGCACCTTCGCCACTCGACCGCCCAGAAGCACTACTCGAAAGCGGTGATACACTCCCTTGCAATTCTGCCGGACCAACAACTGCCTTCATTTTCAAAACGATGTCCGAACCTAGAATCGGCATGGTTTCTTATTTTAAAATTTACTCGGGCACACTCAAAGCCGGTGATGAATTAATCAACGGAGATAATCGTACCTCCGAAAGGTTCGGCCAAATCTTTGAAGCCAATGGCAAAATCAGAGAGCAAGTCGATGAACTTCGAGCCGGAGATATTGGTGTCACCGTAAAATTAAAAAATACACACACTAACCAAACATTAAATATTAAAGGGAAAGATCATAAAATTGAAAAGATTCATTTCCCGGAACCCCGTATTCGTACAGCTGTAGTCCCTCCAAGTAAAAATGA
>JAHDHW010000073.1:19078-25065 GCA_020631105.1 Saprospiraceae bacterium
TAATGGGTGACCTGCAAACACGAAGAGCAATAATTCAAGGAATGGATGCCGATGGGCATTACCAAAAAATCAAAGCAAAAGTTCCGCTATCAGAATTGTATAAATATTCATCTACTCTGAGATCAATATCTCAAGGGCGGGCAAAATTCAGTCGCAAATTTGCAGAATTTAACCCTGTTCCTCATGATATTCAGAAAGGACTTATTGCCGCTTATCAAGCGGACATGCAGGAAGCTTAACTTTTACTACATTCCATTGATTGAGTATTAATACTCTAAAACTAACTGCCCGTTGAATCCTTCAACGGGCAGTTGTTTTTTACCTACTCGCAAAACCTTCTAACTCAAATATAAGCACGACTTCATTTAAATCTTCATTCATCGAAAGAATCAACTCATCATTCGTTAATCCTAAGATATTCGCATTTAAATGCTCTGGAGTATTGGGATCTATCAGGTATCCAGCTTCAATTAGGTACTCTCCCTTTTCTATCATACCATTCGACCTTACTAAAGTAACTTCTCCGCCGTTTGTAAATTCAAATGATATTTCTTCGATTCCCGAAAGCATAATCTCCTGACCATTAAAACTAGCTGAGGTCAGGTTCCATTTACCAATGATTTGATCATTAGAGTAATCAATTTGTGCAAATGCGGGAATATACAAGAGAAAGGAAAGAGTGCTGAATAGCACAATGGTGTAGATTCTTTTCATGGTTTTACTGTTTTATCTATGACTGACTTCGGAAAAGGAGCATAGTTAATCCATAAATCGAACATAAATTATACCAAAAGGGAAATGATTAAGAAAACTCCGCTTACTTGAATGTATTGTAGACATATATGCTCTACAGGAAAATCACTATTGAAAAAGCCTAAATAAAGTCGTACTTTTGCAGTCGATTTCATTAAACAAATTAAAATTAGTTTATATGCCAACCGTACAACCCAGTATTAAGTACAAAGTAAAAGACATTTCACTTGCCGATTGGGGACGCAAAGAAATGGAATTGGCCGAAGCTGAAATGCCCGGATTAATGGCTCTTCGTGAGCAATATGGCGAATCCAAGCCACTTAAAGGAGCCCGCATTGCTGGTTGTTTACACATGACTATTCAAACAGCTGTTTTGATTGAAACACTAATCGAAATGGGTGCTGAAGTGACCTGGTCTTCTTGTAATATCTTTTCTACTCAGGATCACGCTGCTGCTGCTATCGCTGCTGCTGATATTCCGGTATATGCCTGGAAAGGTATGAATGAGGAAGAGTTTGACTGGTGTATCGAACAGACACTACACGCTTTTGAAGGCGGGAAGCCTTTAAACATGATCCTTGACGATGGAGGTGACCTTACCAATATGGTATTAGATCGCTACCCAGATCTTGTTGCTGGCATCAAAGGATTAAGTGAAGAAACAACTACTGGTGTTCACCGCTTATATGAGCGCGTGAAAAACGGAACACTTCCGATGCCAGCTATTAATATCAATGACTCCGTTACCAAATCAAAATTTGATAACAAATACGGATGTAAAGAATCTTGTGTAGATGCGATCCGTCGTGCTACTGATTTGATGCTTGCTGGAAAAGTTGCAGTTGTTGCAGGTTATGGAGATGTTGGAAAAGGATCTGCTGCTTCATTAAGAGGTGCTGGTTGCCGAGTAATCGTAACAGAGATTGACCCAATTTGTGCATTGCAAGCTGCAATGGATGGATTTGCGGTTAAGAAAATGGAAAATGCGGTAAAAGAAGCAAACATTATTGTAACCGCTACCGGTAACAAAGACATCCTTACGGAAAAACACTTCCGTAGCATGAAGGACAAAGCTGTGGTTTGTAATATCGGACACTTCGATAACGAAATCGATATGGCCTGGTTAAACGGAACTTACGGTGATACAAAAGTTGAAATCAAACCACAAGTTGATAAATATACTATCGATGGCAGCGATGTAATCGTACTTGCGGAAGGTCGTTTAGTTAACTTAGGTTGTGCTACCGGTCACCCTTCTTTCGTAATGTCTAATTCATTTACCAATCAGTGTTTGGCTCAATTAGAACTTTGGCAAAATTCTGATAATTACGAGAACCAAGTTTACATGCTACCTAAACACCTTGATGAGCAGGTTGCTCGCTTACACTTAGCTAAGATTGGTGTTGAACTAGAAGAATTAAGTAAAGATCAGGCAGACTACATCGGTGTTACCGTTGAAGGTCCATTCAAACCTGAATACTACCGTTACTAGTCAATCGATTAAGTAGATAAAAGTTAAGGGGTTAAGTAGGTTCCATTCCGGTATCCTACTTAACCCCTTTTCTTTAATTTCTTTTTCCTCCTGATCTACTTTACAACCAAATACTGTTGTATCAATTCCTCATTCGCTTCAATCGTTAGCATATATTGCCCCTGAGGAAACGACCGCATATCAATAGACTGCAGGTAATTACCGGAGTTTAAATTTTTATACGCACTCTTAGCCAGCACTTCGTACTCTCGGTTCACTAATTTGATTTCAATATTCGACTTTTCTTCGAGTTTATATTTTGCCTGAACGAGTCCACTGGCAATCGGAAATAGCTTATTCATTTTTTTGGCAGGCTCCGCATTTCCTAAAGTGATTTCTTTTTTGATTCGCAGATCCTTCGTACTGGATGTCGCTACGCGACTATCCTCTACCTTCGTCCCCTGAAGCGGTTCAACCTCCGTTACACTCCCCTTCCACTTCAACGTTCTTGCACCATAATTATTTATTCGACCACTTGGCAGCACCTCCTGGAGTCGGTAGACCAGTTCAGCGGTGGTTTGATCAGCGAGTACTTCAACAAAATCATAAGCATGATCCCCCACGCCTTTACTCTCCATAGACGCAACAGTATTATAATCCTTTCCATCCTGACTACGCTGAATATTATAAACCTTATTCAACCCTGTCTCATTTTCAGTATTCCACTTGATCTTTACTCCATTTGCTATAGCCTCCACTTGAAAGCCAACTATCATTACTCTGTCAGAAGGCGGAGTAGAACCGTAGTCAACCAATTGAGCATAATCTCCAATAGACTTATTAATGATCACAACCTCTCCATTCGAAGGCTGCCATAATTCTAAGCCATCCGGCACCCTGAATATATCATAAGGATCAACCGCCGTTACCTCATCAGCAAAATCCGTTTTTACCGTACGAACTTCTATTCGATCCTGATCAATAAAGATCCATTTAAACTGATTAAAACTTCCACTATTCCGTGTCCAGATTTTATCGTCATTATTTCTTCTCAATGGTGCCCCCCAACATCCTTCTCCAACGTAGACCGTACCTTTTACATCATCTCGAACAAAACCCTCATCACTTCCTTTCCCTCTACTTGGCCGGATTGGATAGGTCCATTTAACACAATGTGCATCGGACTCTACGGCCATATTTACTTTATATTGTTCAAATAAAGTTGCCCAGTCTCGTAATTGATTATTTCTCTCTGATTTTTTCGCGGTATGAGGTCGAATAGCATAATGGTATTGCGCGATTCGCCAGCTATGATTTTGAGCAGATTGTAAATCTTCTTCCAACCAGGCTTTTTGATTACCGCCCGAAGGAATCAGAGAATTCAATGTATATACCCTCAGCAAATCCCCCCCAAGTGATAAAGCATAATAAGCGTCATTATTCGCAACATCAAATAGGTCAACCAATGTCTGGTTAGAATACTCATGATTACCTCTTGTAATGATTACCGGAGTAAGATGTCCTTCTGGACTAATCGTTAATTGCCAGTCATCAAACCAGGCATTCCATTGCCTTGCATTATCTCCACCCGTCATATCCCCTCCAAACATCACACAATGCGGTCGAAGTTTTGCAACTAAACTATTCGCCTTTTGTCGAGCCGAGCGATAATTACGAGAATCTCCCCCCGCAATAATGGAAAGCCGTTCGTATGGATTATCCGGAGCAGTGCGAAAACTCATGCGTTCACTACATCCTTCGCTATCTTGAATGACAAAATAATACTTTGTAGCAGGGAGTAAGTTTTCTAACCGGACGAAGACATTATCCATTCCTTTCGATTGCTTTCTTCGATCAGGCTGCGCCGAATAGGAATAGGACAAAACCTCCTTTCCAAAATCATTCGTATCGTAATATAAAATGGGATTAGCACCACTGATTTGATTCCATCCTATAGTCATTGTGGTACTTGGATTATCGCGCCACATGGAGCGATACTTATCCGTCTTTGCCGCCAGATCGGTAACAAAAGTTATAAGGAAAAGGACTAGTGAGGCCAGGGTAAAGCGTCTCATAAACGATGAACTCTTTTCAAATTTAATAAAGTTTTGGCGTTTCGTTAGAATTGGTGCGTTTTTTAGAAAAGTCATTCCGGAATTACTAATTAAGCAAATCCTATTGTACCTTTGCAAAACCTACCAAATCATAGCTAACAGAGCATAATACGGCGAAAACATTGCCAAATATTAAAATTTTTCAAATATTAACATTATGAACCAGGATTCAGTCGTTAAGGCATTAATTCAAAAAGAATTAGAACGCCAGCAACATGGTATAGAATTGATCGCTTCTGAGAACTTTACCAGCCAACAAGTAATCGACGCCATGGGGAGCTGCCTCACCAATAAATATGCTGAAGGCTACCCGGGTAAACGTTACTATGGTGGATGTGAAGTGGTAGACGAGATCGAACAGCTAGCAATTGATCGACTAAAAGAATTGTTTGGGGCAGAGTATGCAAACGTTCAACCACATTCAGGCGCACAGGCAAACGCAGCTGTATTCTTAGCAGTCTTACAACCTGGAGATAAAATTCTAGGTTTTGATCTTGCTCATGGTGGTCACTTATCTCACGGATCTCCGGTTAACTTCTCTGGAAAGGTTTACGAACCACATTTCTATGGTGTTGAAGAAGACTCCGGAGTCATTGACATGGATAAAGTAGAAGCAAAAGCTCTAGAAATAAAGCCTAAATTAATGATCTGTGGAGCGAGTGCTTATTCTCGCGATTGGGACTACGCCCGCTTCCGTGCCATTGCAGATAAAGTCGGAGCACTTTTATTAGCAGATATTGCTCATCCGGCAGGATTGATCGCCACAGGCTTATTGAATAATCCTATGCAACACTGTCATATTGTAACCTCTACTACCCACAAGACACTACGTGGACCAAGAGGTGGAATCATCATGATGGGTAAAGACTTTGTAAATCCTTGGGGCCGTACTACCAAGAAAGGTACGCCTATCAAAATGTCCTCTATTCTAAATAGTGGTGTTTTCCCGGGTATGCAAGGTGGGCCGCTGGAGCATGTTATTGCTGCCAAAGCCATAGCATTCGGAGAAGCGCTACAACCTGAGTTCCGTTATTATGGCGAGCAGGTAATTCGCAATGCTAAAGTAATGGCAGAATCCTTTGTCCAAAAAGGATATAAAATCATTTCTGGAGGTACGGATAATCATTTGATGTTAATTGATCTAAGATCCAAAGGCGTAACTGGAAAACAAGCGGAGAACGCCCTGGTTCGAGCAGATATTACCATCAACAAAAACATGGTTCCTTTTGATACCCAATCTCCTTTTGTGACCTCAGGAATTCGAATTGGAACTGCTGCAATTACTAGCCGTGGCTTCAAGCAGGAAGAATGCCTGAGAGTGGTCGAGTGGATTGATGCGATTATCAGTGATATCGAAAATGAAGATTTAATCCAGAATACCAAAAAAGCGGTAAATGCTTTTATGGCGGATTATCCATTATACGAAGGTGTTACCGCCTAGTCAAAATTTATAGGTTTATATTGTTATATGGTTGTTCGGGTTAACTACCTTTGCTATTAGCACAACCATATAACTTGAAGTTGTTCAATAATTCAGAATATAGCCGAGAAGCAGAGATTTTTGTTTAAATCGAAGCTTTTTTTGAGTGCATCCCGATAGCTATCGGGACGGACGATAAAAAAGCTGAAGCGTTAAGCAAAAAGGTCAA